>JAGAAH010000010.1 GCA_017615375.1 Lachnospiraceae bacterium
CTTGTTTCCGGCTCCCATGGAGGATATTACAGGAACGCCTGCTTTATTTGCTTTTTCTATAATCGCAAGCTTTCCTGTTACCGTATCTATCGCATCAACCACATAATCATACTGCGCAAAGTCAAATTCATCCGCTGTTTCAGGCAAGAAAAATGTCTTATAAGTACTTACCGTACAATCCGGATTAATCTCCTCTACACGTTCCTTGGCAACATCAACCTTGTATTTACCAACCGTCTTCCTTGTTGCAATAATCTGACGGTTAATATTTGTAAGGCACACCTTATCATCATCAATTAGATCAAGTGCTCCTATTCCCGTACGCGCCAGCGCTTCCACCACATAACCGCCGACACCGCCTATACCGAATACTGCAACTCGCGATTCCGCGAACTTTTTCATTGCAGCCTCGCCATATATTAATTGTGTTCTTGAAAACTGATTAAGCATACATTATCCCCTTAAATCCAGCTGCATTATATCAAAATCGATATATTCACCATTCAACTTAAAAAAAGCGGGCAAAGTACCGATTTTCTTAAATCCGAACTTTTCGTATAGATGAATGGCATTCTTATTATCGCTTCTCGTCTCGAGATTTAAGATTTCGATATCATGTTCCTTGGCAAATTCAATGCACTTTTCCATAAGAGCGCTGCCGATACCCATATTCCAATAGTCCTTACGAACGGTAATACCGAATTCCGCGCGGTGGGCCATTCTCCTTACCTTACCCGTAACCCCTGCATCTCCTATTACTTCACCGTCTTTATAAGCGATAAATATAACCGACTTCGGCGCATCGATAAGATTTTCCAAGAATACACGCTCATCTTCAACGCTTACCAGAAATTCTCCCGCACCAAACGTAAGATTATCCGACTCTCCGCCAACTATATTAAGATATTCAATAAGCCTCTCCGCATCGTTCGGAGTTGCTTTTCTAATTACATATTCCATATAATCCTCCCTGAACTCTTTTAATAATAACATACGACAATTAGATATGAAATAAAAAACGTTGCCAATATCACGATACCGTGATACACTAATCATATATTATATTATAAAAGGAGAGACTTATGCCGGTTTTATCAAGATTTTATGGTATCATTATTAAAATGTACTTTCAACAAGCAGAGCATAATCCGCCTCATATCCATGCCATATATAACGATGATACTGCCTCAATTGAAATTCAAACAGGCGAACTTACCGAAGGCTATCTTCCACCTAAAGCACTTGCAATGGTGCAAGAATGGATTGAATTATACAAAAACGATTTGTTGGATATGTGGAATACGCAAGAGTTCAAAGCTCTTCCTCCACTCGAGTAAGAAGGTGATTATATGTTTCATAAAATACGCGCAGTTAATGCTATTCAAGATTATAAGATAAGTGTACAGTTTATTGAAGGTGTAACCAAAATATACGATGTAGAACTCTTATTTGAAAAATGGCCTGCATTTAAGGCCCTCGAAAATAACTCAGAGTTATTCTATGATGTCGAAGTAGACCAAGGTGGATACGGAATATCATGGAATGATGATATTGACTTATCGTGTAATGAATTATTTGAAAACGGTACATCTGCCAAAAGTCCATTCGATGGTCTTATCGCTTTTACCGATGCAACCAAAATGTGGGGCTTAAATGAAAGTACCTTAAGAAAAGCCATAGCATATGGTAAGCTTATTAACGGTATTGATGCCTGCAAATTTGGTAAACAATGGGTTATTTCTACCAAAGCCATGGAACGCGAATACGGAAAACCAATATCAATTTAAAACTATAGAAAAAAGCCCATCACGCGATGGGCTTTTTTCTATATCATTATGCTTTTATATAGTTTTGTTCAATCAATCTCTGTTTAAGTCTTCATTAATATCAAGATCAAGCACTTCGCACAAATCCATCATAACAGAAATATCCGGCATACTATTACCTCGTTCCCATTTTGAGACTGCTTTATCGGATAACCTGACTTTTTCAGCCAATTCCTTTTGCGTATATCCTTTTTCTTTTCTGGTCTTTGCGATAAATTCGCCGATTCTTACCTGATCCATAAATTCCTCCCGTAGGTTAAGGCGGCCACCTTTATAATTCGAGTTTAATAGTAGTTCCTAACATATACAAACGAATTAAAGTAAAATTCGCTCTTCTTTTGAGTTCTACTTACAATAGAACTACGCGTTCTTATATATTCCAACAAATATCGGCAACTTAGTCTCGGTATCCATTATGGCATAGATAAACGGTCTATCAAGTACAACAATTCTTTGTTTCATCATCGGTGCGCAGCCGCACATCACCATTCCCATTGTTACCGTTGCAGCCTTCGTGCCGTGACGGTCAACTTCAATATGCGCCTTATGTATAATGGAATCTAGCCTAAGCCACTCGGTTGACATAGCCGAGAAATCTGCTCCAGGTGTAAAAGCGCTTCTAATACCGAGTTCTTTACAGATTTCGGTTAAATCCTGTCCGAAATCATACCCAAATTCAGGCATGGCAACCGTAACCTTCTCGTCTTCGGCGCTTTTATACAATCCGGAAAAATCTGCATAC
>JAGAAH010000071.1 GCA_017615375.1 Lachnospiraceae bacterium
AGCCATCTTAGCTGTCTCAAGCGGAACAAGAGCTGCTTCCATAAGACCCTTCTGCATAGCTTCACGACGAACAGCCTTCTCTTCATCAGTCTCCTTCGGAAGCTTGGTTGCTGCCATATAAGCATCGAAAGAATCGGAATCAATCTTAATCTGGTCAAGTAACTTCTCGGAAAGAGCTTTTGCCTTAGGCTCCATCTCTTCCATTTCCTTCCAGGAATCCTGATACTTCTCACGACCGATTGTAAGGTTAGCTACCATTCCGGAAAGTGCTGCGCCAAGAGCCCCGCAAAGAGCTGCAACGGAACCGCCACCCGGTGCCGGTGCATTTGATTCTGTTAATGCAGTAAAATCTGCAACTGTCATATTCTTCATGTAATATTTCCTCCTAATTATTTACGGGGATTAGATTAATCTTGTCTCAAGAACCTGATTGATATCAAAGTTCTCAATCTGTAAGTAGTACTCAGCAGCATCTACGAGTGCAGCCATAGGTACAAGACCGATTACTTCGGAACCTACAACATTAACACCATATCTTCTTGCTTCCATCTTAACTGTCTCGAATACACGATAGATAGCCGACTTCTCATAGTTTACAAGGTTCATTGATACCTGAGCGATGTTTCTTTCCTCAAGCATAACGCCCATTGCCTTAACGTATCTGAAACCACCACCGATGAAACGAATCTTCTTAGCAATAGCAGATGCAATCTCTACGTTAGGTGTATCAAGGTTGATATTGAATGCTACGAGTGGCATTCTTGCTCCTATAGCTGTTACACCGCCGGTCGGATGAATTGTATCCGGACCGAAATCAGGCTTCCACATAGGATCTTTCATCTTCTCTGCCATTCCTTCGAACTGACCTTTTCTGATATCTGCAAGATTCTCTCTGTGTGGAGCTGATGCAGACTTCTCATATAAGAAGAACGGCTGACCGAACTTTTCGGATGCTTCCTTAGCTACTTCCTTAGCTACTGCATCCGCTTCCTCTACGGTACAGTTCTTAATCGGAATAAAAGGAATAACGTCTACACAACCCATACGAGGATGCTGTCCCTCATGCTTGGTCATATCGATAAGCTCGATTGCCTTACCGATAGATTCAACTACTGCAGCTCTTAACGCTTCAGGCTCGCCGATTACTGTTACAACAGAACGGTTATGGTTCTCATCATTGCTGTAATCAAGTAACTTAACATTATCCTTACCACGGAAACAATCTACGATTGCTTCGATTTTCTTTTTGTCACGTCCCTCACTGTAATTAGGTACGCATTCCAAAATCTTCTCCATTTTTACGTCCTTTCCTCTATAATCCTGAGATTATAAGTAGATATACTATATCAAGGCAAAAGGGTTGCAAATGCCTTGCAACCCCTTATATCTTGTATAAAAGTTCTGATTAGATAACCTGTACTTTAAGCACACCTTCAACAGATACGCACTTAGGGCAGATATCATCATCTGTATCAACGATAGCAACACCAAATCCGTTCTTGGTCTTCTCTTCGCTCTTCTTAACATTGATGTCAAGCTTATTTACGATAGAATCACCCTTGAAAAGAATTGTTGCTCTCTTCTTGCCTACTCTCTCCATTGAAACTGAAGGGAAGTTAACGGAATTAACTACGTTACCTTTCTCGATGAACTCAACGATTTCATCAACTGCCATAGCTGCGCAGTTCTCTTCTGCTTCATCTGTAGATGCTCCAAGGTGAGGTAAGATGATAGCGCCTTCCATGTTAGCTGTCTCAACTTCAGGGAAGTCACATACATAAGCCATAACCTTGCCGCTCTTCATAGCTTCAGCAACGTCCTTATTGTCAACGATTCCGTTACGAGCGAAGTTAAGGATAACAACGCCGTCCTTCATCATAGCCATGTTATTCTTATTAATCATGCTTCTTGTAGCATCTGTAAGCGGTACATGAACTGTGATGAAATCAGAACCTGCAAATACATCTTCCATCTTGTCAACAATCTTGGTTCCCTCAGGAAGCTGAGCACGTCTAAAGTCCGGAATACCGAAAGCATCGAATCCGATTACGCTCATGCCAAGAGCTGCTGCTGTATGAGCAACCTTGACACCGATAGCACCTACACCGATGATACCGATTGTCTTGCCAAGTAATTCGTGACCAACGAAAGCCTTCTTAGCCTTCTCTGCATTCTTGGTAATATCCTGATCATCCTTGTTAGCCTTGATCCAAGCATTACCTTCAATACCATGACGATATGCAAGAAGCATACCCATGAGTACAAGCTCGTTAACTGCGTTAGCGTTAGCACCCGGAGTATTGAATACTACGATACCTTTCTCAGCGCACTTATCAAGCGGAATATTGTTAACGCCGGCACCTGCTCTTGCGATAACCTTAAGTCCCTCAGGGAACTCTGTCTCATGTAAATCTGCAGAACGTACGAGTACTGCTTCTGCATCGTTTAATTCTTCTGTCTTAACATAATCATTGCTAAATCTCTTAAGACCTACCTCAGAGATAGCATTAAAGCAATAATACTTAGCCATTATGCGTTCTCCTTCTCAAATTTCTTAAGGAACTCAACTAAAGCCTCAACGCCGTCCTTTGGCATAGCGTTGTAGATAGATGCACGAAGACCACCTACGCTCTTGTGTCCCTTTAAGTTATCAAATCCTGCTTCCTTAGAAGCTGCAACGAACTTAGCATCCATTTCATCGGAACCTGTAACGAACGGAACGTTCATAAGTGAACGATCTTCCTTTCTTACAGAACCCTTGAATAACTTGGAAGAATCAAGATAATCATATAATACCTTAGCCTTCTCCTGGTTAATCTTCTCGATTGCTGTAAGGCCACCGATGTTCATAAGGTACTTAAATACCTTACCACAGCAGTAAATTGCCCAGCAGTTAGGTGTATTGTAAAGTGATGCTGAATCAGCATGTGTCTTGTAGCTTAAGTATGTAGGGCACTTAGGATCGATATCCTCACGGATAAGATCTTCTCTGATGATTACTACTGCCATACCTGCAGGACCAACGTTCTTCTGAACACCTGCCCAGATTAAGCCATACTTTGATACGTCACAAGGACGGCTTAAGAACATTGAAGACTGATCGGATACAAGTACGTGACCCTTTGTATTAGGTAAATTGAAGAATGTAGTACCGTTAATTGTCTCATTCTCGCAAATATATACATAATCCGCATTATCCGGAATGTCAAGATTGGAGCAATCAGGAACGTATGTAAAGTTCTCGTCCTTAGAAGAAGCTACGATCTTAACCTCACCATATTTCTTTGCTTCAGCGATTGCCTTCTTTGACCAAGAACCTGTCTCTACATAGCAAGCAACACCGTTCTTCATTAAGTTAAGCGGAACCATAGCGAACTGTAATGTACCGCCACCCTGGATAAATAATACCTTGTAGTTATCCGGGATATTCATTAACTTTCTTAAGTCAGCCTCAGCTTCATCGATAATCTGCTGGAAAACCTTAGATCTGTGGGACATCTCCATAACAGACATTCCACTTCCGCGATAGTTTAATACTTCCTTCTGAATCTCCTCTAATACCGGTTCCGGCATCATAGCAGGACCTGCAGAAAAGTTATAGGTACGATCGTACTTCATAATTGAAACTCCTTTCATTATATCCGTTTATCGAATACTTATACATTATATATTATTGCAGTATAAAACTGCCCATGCAAAGCTATTATATGATCAGTAAATACTAAAAGCAACCCTATTTTTAGTAAAGTCGCAAATATAAGGGACAAAAGTTTTTTGTCCCTTACATCATTAAAAATTATTTAAGTAATTCATCCATTTCATCAATTAATTCTCCGAAGAGATTAAGTGCTTCATTGATAGGTTCTGCTGTTGTAAGATCTACGCCTGCACCCTTCAAAAGCGCAATCGGATCTTTGGAGCATCCGCCGGATAAGAACTCAAGATACTTCTTAACCGCAGGCTCGCCTTCCTTTAATATCTTCTGTGATAAAGCAATAGCTGCAGAGAATCCCGTAGCATACTGGAATACATAGAAGTTATAGAAGAAGTGAGGTATTCTTGCCCACTCATACTTAATCTGATCGTCGATTACGATGTTCTCCTCGCCGAAGTATAACTTCTGAAGATCTTCATAGATCTTGCAAAGTGTATCGGCTGTCATTGTCTCGCCTCTCTCGGATAATTCGTTAATCTTAAGCTCGAACTCTGCGAACATTGTCTGACGATAAAGAGTAGACTTAAACTGCTCAAGGAAGTAGTTGATAAGTACGGCTCTTTCCTTCTTATCGGTTGTCTTCTTAAGTAAGTACTGCATAAGAAGCGCTTCGTTACATGTGGATGCAATCTCTGCTACGAAAATTACATAGTTCGTATAGCAAGTCGGCTGATTCTGATATGAAAGATACGAATGCATCGAATGTCCCATCTCATGAATCAAAGTAAACATTGAATCAAGATTGTCCGCATAATTCATAAGTACATATGGATGTGTCTTGGTACCTGCGGAATATGCGCCGCTTCTCTTACCTGCATTCTCGTATACGTCAATCCATCTGTCTTCGAAGCCATGCTTTAATACCTTGCAATACTCCTCACCGAGTGGCTTTGTTGCTTCAAGAATTGTAGCTACAGCCTCTTCGTAAGGAATCTTCTTATTGGAATCGCCTACGATTGGTGTGTAGATATCATAGAAATGAAGCTCATCAACGTTAAGCGCTTTTTTACGAAGCTTAACATACTTGTACATCTTATCCATGTTGTTATGAACAGCTTCGATTAAGTTATAGTATACGGATACCGGCACTTCTGTATGGCTTAATGATGCTTCAAGTGTGTTATTGTACTTTCTTGCTCTTGCCTTAAAGATAAGTCCTTTAACCTGTGCTCCCAAAATAGATGCAAAGGTATTGGAGAACTGCTTATAAGTTGCGTAATATGACTCGTATGCAGCTTTTCTTAATGTTCTGTCCTCACTGTGCATTAACGGTACAAAAGTTCCGTGTGAAAGTGAATGCTCCTCACCCTTGCTGTCCTTTGCAGGTGCGAACTTAAGGTCTGCATTGTCGAGCATACCGAAAGTATTGTATGCCTGGCTTGTTACATCGCCTGCTGCCGCAAGAAGCTCTTCCATCTCGTTGCTAAGAACGTGCTCTTTATTCTTTCTTATTCTCTCGTATGCTCTTCTATAGTGCTCCAATTCAGGAACTTTCTTGAAGTACTCCTCAATCTTCTCATCAGATAATGAGAAAAGTTCAGGTTCAAAGAAAGCACTTGCGCTTCCAAGCTTAACAAAAGCTCCCATTGTTCTTGCATGATAATCCTGATACTTTCCTACTCTTGTATCCTGATCGTTCTTTCTTGATGAATAGTTGGCAACTTCCTCTGCCCACTCATCAATCTCGTCATTGAGCTTAAGGTATGCAAGAAGATTCTCCGGACCTTCCGCAATTTTACCCTTAAATGAAGAAATTTTCTCGACATACTCATCAATCTTCTTTAATTCCTTCTCCCAATCCTCGTCTGTTGCGAAGAGATCTTCGAGACGCCATTTATACTTCTCTTCGATCTCGGATCTCTCACGTAACTTCTTTTCTTCGCTCATTTCCTAATTCCCTCCGTAAATGATTAATACATTATTCCTGCGTTGCTAACTGCAAGTCATATAATTTCTTGTATATTCCATTCTGCGCCAGTAACTCCTGGTGCGAACCGCATTCTTTAATCTCACCGTGGTCCATAACCATGATTCTGTCTGCATGCTGAATCGTAGATAATCTGTGTGCAACCATAATCGTGGTTCTGCCCTTCATAAGCTTCTCCAAGGCTTCCGTAATAAGACTCTCCGTCTCCGTATCGATATTGGCCGTTGCCTCATCAAGTACGAGAATCTTAGGGTCATAAGCAAGTGTTCTTGCAAATGAAAGAAGCTGACGCTGACCTGCCGAGAATGTAGCACCTCTCTCGGTTACAGGCTCATCGTACTTTCTCGGAAGCTTATCGATAAAGTAATCCGCATTAACATACTTGGATGCCTCTATCATTTCCTCATCGCTTATGTTTTCATTTCTTAAAGTGATATTCTCTCTGATATCACCCGTAAAGATGAATACATCCTGCAATACCTGACCTATGTCGCCACGAAGTGTATCAAGATCGATATCCTTAATGTCCACGCCATCAATTAATATCTGACCCATCTGCACGTCATAGTATCTGCCCATAAGATTAAGGATTGATGTCTTACCGGCTCCCGTCGCACCTACAAATGCAACCTTCTCGCCCGGCTTAATCTTAAAGCTTATATCCTTAAGCACATATTCGTCTTTCTCATAA
>JAGAAH010000072.1 GCA_017615375.1 Lachnospiraceae bacterium
GACTGAAGTTTCACCTATGACGATACCGGTGCCGTGATCTATGAAAAAGTGTCTGCCGATTGTTGCACCGGGGTGAATATCTATGCCCGTTCGTGAGTGTGCATATTCCGTCATAAGGCGCGGAAGAAGCGGGACTTCGAGAAGATAGAGTTCGTGTGCGAGTCGATTGGTAGTTATGGCCATAAGCCCCGGATATGCGAGGATAATCTCATCCAGACATTTGGCAGCAGGGTCACCGTTATAGATTGCAAGAAGATCGTCTTCTATATAATCGCGTATATCCGGGATTTTACTGAAAAATACTTTGCATATGCGGTAACTCTCGATAGTTCTTGATACTTC
The DNA here is from genome assembly GCA_017615375.1 of Lachnospiraceae bacterium. Taxonomy (GTDB): domain Bacteria; phylum Bacillota; class Clostridia; order Lachnospirales; family Lachnospiraceae; genus XBB1006. The sequence goes on from JAGAAH010000072.1 coordinate 343, forward strand.
CGACATCGAATTTGCAAGTGGGCCGAAGTCGAGAGCCAGGCTTACGAGTTTATTAAGGTGATAGAAACAGTTTTCTATGGTTACGGCAAAACAATTTTCGGGATTATAAATCTTTACATCGCGATTTTTATAGAATCCCGGGAATATAACCGAGAAGAGGTTTTCAACAAGGTCAATTACTTCTTTTTTGTTTGGTTGATTATAGATATCGACGGTATCTATATGCTTACCCTTGTTGTAATCGTCAAGTATTGCCGAGACTATATCGCCTATTTCTTTTTCGTTTACAGGCTGAATCATTTTTAATACTCCTTTAGTCAAAAAGTGCGGTGGAATAGTATCTGTCTCCGCTATCAGGAAGAAGAGTAACTATTGTCTTTCCCGCATTTTCAGGTTTACCGGCGTACTTAATGGCAGTACTTAATGCAGCACCCGAGGTTATGCCTACGGAGATACCTTCAAGTGACGACAGTAATTTTGCGGCGTCTATTGCCTCCTCTTCAGTGCCTTTATATATTTCATCGTATATTGCCGTATTAAGGATCTCAGGCACGAATCCTGCACCGATTCCCTGGAGACCATGCTTACCGGCCAAACCTCCCGAAAGAACCGGAGAGCCGGCAGGTTCTACGGCAATTACTTGTATTGAAGAATTCTTTGATTTTAAATACTCGCCTGTACCGGTGATTGTTCCTCCTGTGCCGACACCGGCGATGAACATATCTATGTTGCCCTCCGTATCATTCCATATTTCCGGTCCGGTTGTAGTGCGATGTGCTTCAGGATTGGCGGAGTTAATAAACTGACCGGGAAGGAAAGACCCGGGAGTATTTTTGGCAATTTCTTCAGCCTTTTTAATAGCGCCGTTCATACCTTCCCTTCCGTCTGTAAGGACAATTTCCGCACCATAATGGCTGAGAATCTTACGGCGCTCGATGCTCATTGTCTCGGGCATGGTGAGAATTACTTTATAGCCTTTGGCAGCGGCGATTGCTGCAAGGCCTATACCGGTATTGCCGGAGGTCGGCTCGATTATAACGGAGTCAGGTTTTAAGATACCGCGCTTTTCCGCATCCAGGATCATTGATAAAGCTGCACGGTCCTTGGTACTTCCCGTAGGGTTTAAGTATTCAAGTTTTACCAGGATTTTGGCCTTAAGGTCAAGTTTCTTTTCAATATTATTAACGTGAAGAAGCGGTGTATTGCCGATAAGTTCGGTAACGTTTTGATAGATTTTGCTCATTTTGATTAATCCTTTCTTTTCTCATTTTTTTGTAATAAAAAACCCGAAAGCTTTTAAGCTTCCGGGTATATGGCATTAAGTGTTTGAATTATGTAACTCACTTATCACAGGGTGTAAAGCTGCACGCAAACACCCCGGCCATATTGCCCGGGATAAGTACAACAACAACACTCTTTATAATTGTTAATATATGTATTGATAAGCATTGGGATATTCTCCTTAAAGTCATTGGAAATAATATAACGTGAATTTTAACTTATGTCAACACTTTTTTACAGCAGTCCGGATTAAATTAGACATTTTTGTACTCGTGCCTAAATTTTAGACACGAGTATTTTTTTGTCCATTTATTAGCACTCATACGTGTTGTATGCTAGTACACGGTTAAGGGATGAGACCTGAACGCTTTTAACCGAATTATTATTTAGAAAGGACTGTTTATTATGAAATTCGCAAGAACAGTTGTAAAATATCGAATTCCTATATTGATCATATCACTGCTTCTTTTGATACCTTCATTTATAGGAATTTCCAAGACAAGAGTTAACTATGATATGCTTGACTACCTGCCTTCAAAGTCCGAAACGGTCATCGGACAGAATGCTTTGAAAGATGACTTCGGCAAAGGAGCTTTTTCATTCATAGTTATTAAGAACATGGACGTAAAAGAAGTCGCTGAATTAAGGGATAAGATTCAGAATGTAGATCATGTCGCAACGGCACTCTGGTACACATCAATCTTTGATGTTAATGTACCGATGGAAATCCTTCCTGATGAAGTGTATGACGCATTTAATTCTGATGATGCGACACTAATGGCAATCTTCTTTGACAGCGCAACGTCCGAAGACGTAACAATGGATGCAATCCGTGAGATAAGAAAGATTTGTAACAAGGAATGCTTCGTATCCGGTATGTCTGCACTTGTAACAGACCTTAAGGACCTTTGTGAGAAGGAAGAGCCGCTATATGTTGCAATCGCAGTTATATGTGCGCTTTTATCAATGTTCCTTTTACTCGATGGATTCCTTGTACCGATTGTATTCCTTGCAAGTATCGGAATCGCAATAGCATATAACCTTGGAAGCAACGTATTCCTCGGTGAGATTTCATATATTACAAAAGCTATTTCCGCAGTATTACAGCTCGCAGTTACCATGGATTATTCAATCTTCTTGTGGCACTGCTATAACGAGAAACGCGGCGAATACGCTGACAATAAAGAAGCAATGGCTTATGCCATTAAAGATACGATAACTTCCGTAATCGGAAGCTCAATTACAACAATCGCAGGTTTCATCGCACTTTGCTTCATGAGCTTTACATTAGGTAAGGACCTTGGAATCGTTATGGCAAAGGGTGTTATCTTCGGTGTTATCGCTTGTGTAACCGTACTTCCAGCAATGATTCTTGTACTTGATAAGCCATTACAGGCAACCAAGCATAGAGCTTTGATTCCGGACTGTACCGGACTTTCAAAGAAAGTAGTTAAGGCAATGCCTGTATTCCTTATAATATTTGCAATTCTTATTCTTCCGTCGCTTTACGGATACAAGAAGACACAGAATGAAGTTTATTATGACCTCGGCGGATGTCTTCCTAAGGATATGGAATGTGTAATAGCAAACTCCGAGTTAAGAGATGAATTTGATATCGCTTCAACTCATATGCTTCTTGTAGATACGGATACACCTTCTAAGGATATTCGTACAATGATTAAGGAAATCGAAGATGTTGACGGCGTTAAGTATGTTCTTGGACTTGAATCGGTACTTGGTTCTAAGGTTCCGGAAGAGATTTTGCCTGATTCAATCAAGGAGTTGCTTGAATCGGACAGATATAAACTTTATTTGATTAACTCTTCACACATAGTAGCCAGTGATGCTGTTAACGAAGAACTTGATAAGATTAACGCAATTCTTAAGAAATATGATAAAAACGGCAAGCTTATAGGTGAAGCTCCTTGCACCAAGGATATGATCGAGACAACGGGACATGACTTCGCGGTTGTTAATATAATTTCAATCGTTGCAGTATTTATAATTATTGCCCTTGTTGAGAAAAGCGTTTCATTACCGTTTATCTTAATCGCGGTAATCGAGCTTGCAATCTTCATTAACTTGGGATTGCCGCATTACATGGGCAAGACATTACCGTTTATCGCACCTATCTGTATAAGTACTATTCAGCTCGGTGCAACCGTAGACTATGCAATTCTTATGACAACACGTTATAAGATGGAACGTCTTAATAATGAAACCAAGAAAGACGCGGTAACGACGGCGCTTCGTACATCAATTCCTTCGATATTGGTAAGCGGATGCGGACTTTTCGCAGCAACAGTCGGCGTAGCTTTCTACTCTAACATCGATATCATAAGTTCAATGTGTATGCTTATGGCAAGAGGTGCTTTGGTTTCAGTATTACTTGTAATGTTCATCCTGCCTTCGCTTTTACTCCTTTGCGATAAGGTAATATGCAAGACAACGGCAAAGATGACACATATTAGTTGGTAATGATGGTTTGATATTTCTTAGGAGGGAATAATCATGAAGAAAAATATAGTAAAAATAATCTGTATAGTGCTTACAGTTTCATTAATAAGCGGTTTTGGAATGGCCGGCGCATACGCAGCAGGCACAAAGAATGCAGCTAAGGTTTCGGCAGAAAACAGTAATATAGTTGATTCGATGAAATTAACTGATTCAACGGATACCGATATAGAGA
>JAGAAH010000073.1 GCA_017615375.1 Lachnospiraceae bacterium
CCAGAAACCATTTGTATCTAATCAGATTTTAACTGTATTAAACAATATAGTGAAGGGAAATTAACATATGTTTACACAATTATTCGGTAACTTTTTATTGCGTAAAGGTGTTGTTACACCCGAACAGCTTGTTACTGCCATTCAAGACAGTGCGGATTCACATGTAAAGCTTGGTACATTATGTATTCATGCCGGTCTTATGTCTGCCAATGAAGTTGAGAAGATTTATGTGCTTCAGACAAAGAGAGATGCACGTTTTGGTGAAATTGCAATAGAAGAAGGATATCTTACCCCTGCCCAGCTTGAAGATGTTATGGATCATCAGGGACCTCGTTATCTTATATTGGCACAAGAATTAATCGAAAAGGGAATTCTTACTCATGATGAGTTGGAAGTTCTTCTTGTAGATTATCAGAATGAAACGGAACTCTTCGACCTTGATATGCTCGATGAACAGAAGGACCAGTTAAAGAAGCTTGTACTTAACTTCTGCAGTCAGTCGGGTATTGCAAACGATGATTTGGTTGTTGATTATTTACAGCTTTTGTTTAATAACCTCATTCGTTTCATCGGAGATGATTTTACACCGCTTAATCTCATTCAGTTTAATCACTATAATCCTATGATATGCGCAACTCAGCTTATTACAGGATCTTATAATTTAGGAACTGCAATTGATATGTCCGAAGATGTGGCAATTGAATTTGCAAGTCGTTATGCAGGTGAAAGCTTTACACAGTTCGACGAATACGTAAGCGCTTCTTTGGAAGATTTCCTTAATCTTCACAACGGACTTTTCATCGTTAACGTATCCAATACCAACGACATAGAATTAAAGCTTGACCCGCCTATAGGACTTGATAATGAGATTTATGCACCTGAAGGTTCCACTTATCTTCTTCCGCTTTCCTACACATTCGGAACCGTCAATATACTCATAACTTTAAAATAACCAATTAGGACGGGCTTTGCTCGTCCTTATTTTTATCTGTTTTTCCGGAGGAATATATATGCTGCCGGGAGTATTTAAGGCAAAGAAAAAAGACGGAAGTACATACTACCGTTCAAGCATCACACATAAGAATAAGCACATAAGCCTCGGAAGTTACGTAACCGAAGAGGCTGCTTTTAATGCTTATCTTACGGCGACGAAGATTCTTACCGACGACAGCATAACAATCGATTCTTTCTTAGATAAGCTTGACCTTCCTTTTGACAAGTGTATCTCTTTAATTAATTTCAGAGATAATGACATCTATTTCAAAACTCCGATTTATGTGAGACAGAATTATTTCCAGTACTTCTTCTCTCCCGCTATAGACTTTAAATTTGACTCGGATGAGCTTTTCTTCTATTCGACAAGAACAATACAGGCACGTAAAGGACATTACTTCGTAGCCGATTACGGAACGCAATATACGCTTTACTCCAGATACGGAATCAAAGCATACGGAATACGCGGCAAGGATTATGATTTTAAAAATGACGACCCCTACGATCTTCGTTCTGCCAATATAATCCTTCTTAATTCCTATTATGGAGTATCAAAAGCAACGCATAAAGGAAAGGGCTATTATAAAGCTACCATTCATATTGTTGGGAATCACGTATTGGGATACTTCGACAGTGCTGTTCGTGCCGCAGTTGCTTATAATAAAGCCGTGGATGAAATTAAAAAGGTCGGACTTAACAAAGAGTATAACATCAACTTCATCGACGACATAACGCCGCGTGATTACGCTACAATGTATTACACGATTAACCTGCCGAATAAGTTTCTTACATATCTGAACAGTAACAAAAAACCGGGTAAGTAATTACCCGGTTTAATTATTATTCTTCGTCTTTCTTGAACTGACATTCAGGCTTCTTGAAGAAGTCGAAACGCGGTTCAAGGAATTTAAGCTTGTGACTGTCTTTATTCTGTACAAGTCCGTAGATATCATCAAAGATGAAATCCCAGTTGAACATCTTATCGTCTACACGAAGGTATTCCTTAACAAGTTCGGTTCCCGCAGGTGCGATTGGATGAAGGAGTGTATTGATTACTCTTATACCATGGAAGCAGTCAACCAAAATCTGCTTTCTTAATTCATCATTGTTATCCTTCTCCGCAATCTTGATATTATTAACGTAGTGCTTATTAATCTCTCTGATAATCGAGTCAAGCACGTATGTTACTCTGTGGAACTCGTGATTATACATAAATCTCTCGTATTCTAAGATAGACTTCTCACATAACTCTTTGATTTTGGAATCAACTTCTCCTACAGGCAAAAATCCGTCATAGTATTCCTGCGTTGTATAAAAGCACGAACGAAGGAGTCTGTTATATACGTTGGTTAATAAGTTACCGTCCTTAAGTACAGGATCAGGTCCCGCATTCTTGCGCTCTTCTTCAGGAAGATATACCTGCGGATTAAATCCGACAGAAGCATTACCAAGGCCTAAGCTTAAGAAATGCATACGTAACTGCTCTGCAGAATAGAATTCAAGTAAATCACCTGCCATAGGCGGCTTAACTTCGGATGAAGAGCTTGCCTTCTTATCCATAAAGAGAATATGGTTATTGGCTACGATATGAGGTAAGATTTCCTTCTCCACATCGATTTTTTCGCCCTTCTTATGCTTAAGTCCCATGAATATACCCATTTCTGCAAGACCGTAGAAGTAGATATTATCCTGTCCTATGAACTGATATACGATTGTATCGTCATCTTCCCACCATTTCTTCCACTCATCTTCAGGTAATCCCTTATTCATAAGATAAGTCTTGGTAAATGAAATAGGTGCCCAGAGTGATTCAGGCCATACCCAGAAAGTAAGGTCCTTTTCACCTTCAACTTCCGGTACAGGTACGCCCCATTCGATATTACCGGATAATCTAAACGGTACAAGCGTCTTGCCGGTACGATAATGAATATCGTGGCTATCCAATACCTTCTTAGCCTCATCTCTTAAGGCAAGGGTCTTAAATATAAATGTAATCGAAGGCTTCTTCTCTTCGTTAACTATCTCGTGCTCAGGTAATTCCTTAATAAGAGCATCCAAATCCGCAATTTGCTTTCTCTGTACATATATGCAAGGGTCCTTAAGAAACTCTTCCAATGCCTTAATCTCGAACTTACGGGTATTGGTATTCTTAGCAAGGAACTCTGTTCTTTCCTGTAATGTAGGAAGATAGTCTTCCAACGTAAAATACCAGTTAATTACAGGTCGAAGTTCAGGCTTCTTACCTGATAATGTACTGATCGGATTTATAAGCTCATCAGGCGAATACTGATGTCCCAAATCACACTCATCGGCATAAGCTTTTTCCGACTGGCAACCTTCTATAGGACACTTTCCTACAACCTGGCGGCCGTTGATAAAGCACTGTCTCTCGGTATCATAAAACTGCGGTGACGATAACTTTGTTAAATGGCCGTTCTTATATAATGTGTTGAATACGTATGCAGAAATGTCATTATGAACTTCTCCCGTCTTGCCAAGTGCCGACGCACCGTAGAGATTCGGGCTTATCTCATAAAGGTCCAATACTTCCTTCTGCTTCTTATTATTACCTTCAACGTATTCCTTTATGGTTCCTGTATAGCCTTCCTGCTCGCACTTTTTACGATAGGCTTCAACAATCGGTGAACCATAGCAATCCGTACCTGATACAAAGATTACATTATCGTAGCCGATTCTGTCTCTTAAGAATCTGGCAAAAGCGTCTGCATGTACAAACATGCCTCCCACATGACCAAAATGCAATTCCTTGTTACCATAAGGCATACCGCCTGTAATAATCGCTTTTTTCGGAAATACCGGTCTCTCATCATTACGTATTCTTTTGTTAATCATATAGTCACTCCTTAATAAGAATAAGTGCCTTAACGGCACTTATTCCATAAAACTTCTTAAGTTAATAATACTCTTATTCTTCGTCGGAATCAGCACTGTTGTCATAGGAATAAAGATTATCTTCCGTATCTTCCATTATGGATTCAACTCTGTCACCAAGCTCTTCAATAGATTCTTCTTCGGAATAGCTTGTCTCATAGTTAGCTTCATATGTCTCATCCGGAATCTCTACAGTATCTGCAGTCGAAAGCAAATCATCATTAACTGCATTATCAACAACCACATCGGACATCCTGAAGAACTTAAGTGAATCATCCATATCTCTTGCGAGCTTCTCGATATCAACAGATGCATCACTAACTTGTGTCATTGTTGCAGCAAGTGTATCCATTGATGCTGTTGTTTCTTCAGCACCGGATGCATTTTCTTCAGAGATTGATGCAAGTGTATTCATAATCTCTTCAGTATGCTTTCTTGCCTCATCACATCTGTCAGCGTACTTCTCAATGTTCTTGGCTTCGCTTGATGTAGCCTTAACACCCTGTGCCAACTGATCGAACTGCTGGATTGTCTCGTCAAGACACTGAATCTGTTCATCTATAGTAGCCTTCATATTCTGCATCTCAGCCATTGTATTGGTTGAATTCTGAATAACTTCGGCAATATTAGCTTTAATTCTTGTAGCTGA
>JAGAAH010000074.1 GCA_017615375.1 Lachnospiraceae bacterium
AAAGACTTAATCGTATATTACTCACTTGAAGGTAACACAGAATATGTTGTTAACAAGATTAAAGAGATTAACAATGCGGACGTATTAAAACTCGTTCCGAAGAAGGCCTATAGTGATAAGGGCTTTTCCAAGTTTTTATGGGGTGGTAAAAGCGCAGTAATGGGTGAGAAACCAAAACTTGAAGAGTACACGGTTGACTTGGATGCATACGATAGGATAATATTGGGATTTCCTGTATGGGCGAGCACTTTTACACCTCCGCTCAGAACCTTTATATGTGATAATATCGATACGATTAAGAACAAAAGAATTGCTGCATTTGCGTGTCAGGGAGGTTCCGGAGCAGAGAAGGCTCTTACTAAGCTCGCTGAATGTATTGGTATAAAGGAGTTTGAAGACAAGGCCGTATTTATCGATCCAAAGGCAAGACATACGGAAGATACAGACAAGGCAATCGAAATATTTGCCAATAATTTGAAAGATAGAGTGTAGGTATGGAAAACGAGAAAAAAATGTCATTTTACGAGGCATGGCGACTTAAAAGACAAGCAAAAAAAGAAGAAAAGCGCTTAAGAAAATTAATCGGCAGCGAGAAGGAGTATACGTCGAAAGTCCGTGCCGATTCAGAGAAGCTTCTGGCAAAGCAGATAACAGAAGACCTTAAGTCAATTCCGGTCGAGGAGCTTTCTAAAGCAAAGGAAGGCATAAGAGTTCAGGCTTTAAAGGATGCAGGCATAACCAATATATATCAGCTTAGGAATATGTCTGTATCGCGCCTTAATGCAATTAAAGGCGTCGGCGAAGTATCCGCCAAGGCGATTGTTAAGAATGTTAAGAAAATCGAGCAAAGCGCCATCAGCAACGGAACCGTAAGAATTAATGCCGATAAGCCGTCGCGACAGGATGAGCAGCTGGTATCGGACCTTTACAAATTAAGAAAAGCCAAGGGCATAAGCAATGATGCAGAAGCGCTTTATGAAGACAACCATGAAGAAATTAAGGAATTGATTAAGAAATCAAAACCTGCCAGAAATTTTATTTCCTGGACATTTGCATCTGAAGAAAAGCGCGAAATTGCAGTTCAAAGCCTGGATGCTTTAAAAAACAAAATCGAAGCAGATTATTCCGACAACATTAATGAATTATACCTTAGAAAAAAGGAAGAATTAAAAGCCAAGCATGAAGAAATCTGGCGTGACTACAGGGGCAATGCGGCAGGATATCTAACGACTCTTGAACGCACCAAAGATGGTAAGACAACAGAAGAAGATCTGAAGCACACAGAAGAAGTTGCAATTAAAAACGGTCTTCCGGAAGAGCTTGCCGTTGCAATCGGTAATCTTCCTGTTAATCTCGACGGTCTCAAGATAGAACTCCGTCTTTATCAGGAATATGGAGTCAAGTATATTATCAATCAGGGCGCGGTACTTCTCGGCGATGAGATGGGACTTGGTAAAACCGCAGAAGCAATAGGCGCGATGGTAGCACTACATAATACGGGCGCAACGCATTTTCTTGCTGTCTGCCCTGCAAGCGTTCTTGTTAACTGGATTCGTGAAGTAGAAAAGTTCTCGGCTTTAACTACTCATAAGATTCATGGAAAGACACTTGAATCGGCTTATGAAAGCTGGATTAATGATGGTGGAGTTGCTGTTACTACTTATGAAACGTTGGATAAAATCGGGCTCCCGGATAACTTTACATACTCGATGCTTGTAGTTGATGAAGCCCATTATGTAAAGAATCCTAAGGCAGAAAGAACCCAGAACCTTTTATATGTAAGACAGCGTACGGATCGTGTGCTTTTCATGACGGGTACTCCTATAGAAAACAACGTGGAAGAAATGTGCTTTCTTATCGGATGCCTGCAGCCTGAAGTTGCGAAAACCGTGTACGGCAGCACTTCGCTTGCCATGGCACCGGATTTTAGACGTAAGGTTTCAACGGTATATTTCAGAAGAACAAGAGAAGATGTTCTTAACGAATTACCGGAGAAGGTTGAAAACGACGAGTGGCTTGAATTGACCACAGCTGAAAAAGATTTATACAAGACGTTCGTTGACGATGAAGGTTACAGTAAGCAGCGCCAGGTTTCATGGCTTATAGAAAATCCGGCAGAATCAAGCAAAGGACAGCGCTTACGTGAAATCGTCGAAGAATATACCGAGAACGGCCGCAAGATATTAATATTCTCCTTCTTTATCAATACGATTGAGAAGGTTATGGAAATGTGCGGCGATTATAAAGTATTCGGCCCGATTAACGGTAGCATAAGTACGGATAAGCGTCAGGCAATTATCGATGAATTTACCAAATTTGAAGGCCCGGCAATCTTAGTTTCACAGATTCAGGCCGGCGGTACGGGCTTAAATATTCAGGCGGCGTCTGTTATAATATTCTGTGAGCCGCAGCTTAAACCTTCGCTTGAGACACAAGCGATTGCAAGAGCTTTTAGAATGGGTCAGGTTAACACCGTTATGGTGCATAGGTTGCTGTGTCAGGATACTGTTGATGAACAGATAGTACTGATGCTTGAAAATAAGCAAGAAATCTTCGATGAGTTTGCGGACAAGTCGGAAAGTGGTAAGGAAAGTGTATCAGAAAGTCAAACCAATTGAGTGTACAAGGGTTATTCCCGGTTTAATCAAGAATAACGAGATTAAAAGCGCTTATCTTTTATATGGAGATGAGGCTTATTTGGTGCGTCAAAACGAGAATACGTTAATATCATTCTTGTTGCCGGATATGGATACGATGAATTACAACTTATTTGAGGGCAATAAGGTAAATGTAGAATCGATAATAGACGTTGCCGAAACGATGCCGTTTTTCAAAGATTATCGTGTTATAGTTCTGGAAAACACCGGACTTTTCAATAAGGGCGGCGAGCGCCTTGCAGAATATATTAAAAAAGCGCCGGACACCGTTAAGTTTGTCTTTGTTGAGCAAAACGTTGATGCAAGAAGCGCATTATATAAAGCGGTTAAAGAGACCGGTGTTGTCGTTGAATATGTGCGTCAGGAAGAAGAGACCTTAATGACGTGGATTAAAGGCAGAATCGTAAAGGAAGGCAAAAGCGTTCAGAATAGCGTAGTCGCCTTCTTTGT
>JAGAAH010000011.1 GCA_017615375.1 Lachnospiraceae bacterium
GTGAGGGTCTTGAGAGAGAGCCTCCATTGTTCTGCGCATTTTTATAATAATGATTCACTCGTGATTTTGCAGGGTACTCGTAAGATTGAGATGAAGCTTAATTCTTACGAGATGCGTTTTAATGATACGATTGTTGATATAACCAGTCCTATGGTAAATGATGGACGCGACACTTATGTACCGCTTCAGCAATTGCAGGATAAGTTATTCTTCACCATGCGTTGGAACAGTGACAATAATGAAGTAATAGGATATACGTCCGCCAATGCAGATATTTTGCCTGAAAAGTTCGACCTTCGAGAGTATGGTAGAGTGGGAGAAGTTCGTAATCAGGGAGACCTTGGCACTTGCTGGGCATTTGCTTCGCTTTCCGCACTTTCGTCCGCACTTTTACCGGAAGAAGAGTGCCTGTTTTCACCGGATCATATGAGTATACGTAACAGTTTCTCATCCGACCAGAGTGACGGTGGCGAGTATACGATGGGTATGGCATATCTTACTTCGTGGCAGGGACCGGTATATGAGCAGGACGATCCTTATGGTGACGGTATGTCGCCTAACGGTCTTATGGCGGTTAAACATGTTCAGGAGATTCAGTTTATAGAGTCGGGCAATTTGCAGCAGATTAAAGAAGCCATATTTATATATGGAGCGGTTCAGACGTCCATGTATATGAAGCCTTCCAATGCATTATATTATAATAAGGATAATTGTGCATATTATTATAAGGGTGATAAAACCGTTAACCATGATATTGTAATAGTCGGATGGGACGATAACTATCCGGCATCCAATTTCCCGACAAGACCTTCAGGCGACGGAGCTTTTATCTGTCAGAACAGTTGGGGAGTGGCTTTCGGTGACGGAGGATTCTTCTACGTATCATATTACAATTCGGATATTACCAAGCGTTGCATATGCTATACGGGAATAGAGAATACCGATAATTATGACGCAATTTATCAGTCGGATCTTTGCGGATATTCGGGTCTGCTCGGGTACAATAAGTCCGAGATATATGCGGCTAACGTATTTACGTCCACTCATGATGAATACTTATCGGCAGTCGGATTCTATGCGACCGGTAAGGATACATCATATGAAATATATATTGTTACGCCTTTTGTTGATTCGGAAAGCTTAAGCGAAGCAACGGCAATGCTTGCGGCGTCGGGAAAGAAAGATAAAGCGGGATACTATACAATTAAACTTAATAAGAATGTTCAGATAACGGCAGGAACGAAGTTTGCCATACTTATTAAGATTGATACACCCGGTGCGACAAGACCGCTTGCAGTTGAATATAAGAGTAGCGCAGACAGCGTGATAGACCTTATGGATGGTGAATCCTATATTAGTTCCAACGGAAGAAAGTGGGAGCATACGGAAGAAGCTCAGAATTGTAATATCTGTCTTAAAGTATATACAAGCTACAGAGGAAGAAATACGGGATGGAAGAATTAGTTAAAAGATATGCACGGATAATCAGCATATTGTGTTTCTGCGTTGTGATAATTCTTGCGTCTATACCGTATATCAATGAAAAAATCGCAAATGTTATCAGCGTTTGCAAAGAGCGATGGGAAGATGTACAGCAGAAGAAGGAACGCGAGGTTTACGAGCGCTTCCTAAAAGATACAAAGAAGGAAGAAGCCAAACCGACGGATGTGATGATTCCGGGCACGGTAAGAATTCCTTTGGATAGTGCGCTAGATGTAGCCGAAATTCAGTTTGACAATGATTTTATGAATCATACGCTTACTGTTTTCTTTCCGAATATGACGGAAGATATACTTGATAAAAGGCCTATGGTAGGAAGCCCCGACCATATCGACGACCTTGAAGTAACTGCCGATGAAAGCGGCTTATATGTGCAGTTTATAACAGATACGGTTATAGAGCCTACGGTTACATATCAGGATAATTATATGTTTCTTAAGCTTAACAGACCTGATGAAATCTACGACAGAATAGTTGTAATAGATGCGGGTCACGGAGGCATTATGCCGGGAATGGTAGTTAATGGTATTAAGGAAAAGGACGTAAATCTTGATATAGTATATAAGATAAAAGCGCTTTTTGACGAGGATTCTTCTGTAAAAGTTTATTATACAAGGCTTAATGATGAGGATATTCCGCTTGAAAAGCGTGCGGGGCTTGCAAATGATCTTAATGCGAATCTATTTTTGTCAGTTCATCTTAATTCGTACGGAAGAGCGTATAACTCTACCAACGGAACGATGACGATGTATAACGAGCTTCTGGGTGAAGAGAATAACAGGAGTAAGGAGCTTGCGAGAATAATTAATACAGCGCTTGTTGATGCGCTTGGCTCCAGAAATTTAGGTCTTACCAAGGGAAGCTCAATACTCATAATAAGGGAGTCCGAGGTGCCGGTGGCGCTTGTGGAGCTTGGATTTATGTCTAATAAGGATGAACTTGAGAAGCTGGTATCCGAAGAGTATCAGGATACAATTGCAAAGACTATATATGAAACGATAATAAAAGCGTTGGATGAGGGATTTTAATGAGAATTATATTTGCAACCGGTAATGAAGGAAAGTTAAGAGAGATAAGAGAGATATTAAGCGATCTCGGACTTGAGATTGTGTCTATGAAAGAAGCCGGAATTAAGGCAGATATTGTTGAAGACGGTAAGAGCTTTAAGGAAAATGCGCTTATTAAAGCAAGAGCAATATCAAAGATAGCCAAGGGTGAACTCGTAATGGCCGATGATTCGGGGCTTGTAATCGATGCTCTTAATGGCGAGCCGGGAATATATTCCGCAAGATATATGGGCGAAGATACTTCGTATGATATTAAGAATAATGCAATTCTTGAGAGAATGAAGGGGTTTAAAGGAGAAGAAAGAAGCGCGAGATTCGTCTGTGCTGTTGCAGCTGTTATAACGGATGACGATGGTCAAGTAAGGGAATATACGACAGAAGGCGCTTTTGAAGGCGTGATTGCAGATGAAATCGCGGGGGCAAATGGTTTCGGATACGATCCGATATTCTATGTACCGGAGAAGCATATGACATCTGCCGAATTAACGAGTGAAGAGAAAAACGAATTGAGCCATAGGGGTAAGGCATTAAGAGCAATGAAAGAAGTGCTGAAAGAGATTGTATAAAAAAAGGCTGTAGCAAACGCTACAGCTTTTATTATTCATGAGACACGGGGGATTCGAACCCCCGACAACTTGATTAAAAGTCAAGTGCTCTACCACCTGAGCTAGTATCCCATATAAAAATAACTACATGCGGTTCACAAGTTCTCCCGCGAAACTGGGCTAGCCGGATTCGAACCGTCGTATGCAGCAGTCAAAGTGCTGTGCCTTACCGCTTGGCGATAGCCCAACAAACCAATGACTGGGATTTACACCCTTGGGTGTTACCCATAGGGTGGCTAGAGGGACTCGAACCCTCGGTCTCCAGAACCACAATCTGGCGCGTTAACCAACTACGCTATAGCCACCATA
>JAGAAH010000075.1 GCA_017615375.1 Lachnospiraceae bacterium
GGCGCTTATCGGGATAATCTTGGCATCTTTGTTACGCATCTTAACGTTCTCTGTACACTTATTCATATCAAAATCGAAATAAGGCATTACATCTATCTTATTGATTATAACAAGGTCGCATATTGAGAACATCAATGGGTACTTAAGCGGCTTATCATCGCCTTCCGGTACGGACAGAATCATTGCATTCATACTCGAGCCCGTATCGAATTCCGCCGGGCAAACGAGATTGCCGACATTCTCAAGAATCGCAAATTCAATCGACTTATCGGTTAATTCCTGTAATCCCTGTCTTGTCATATCCGCATCAAGGTGACACATACCGCCCGTATGAAGCTGAATGGATTCAACACCGAGCTTGGCGATTGTCTTGGCATCCACATCCGAATCAATGTCCGCCTCCATTACGCCGATTCTGTACTTATCCTTCATCTTACTAATAACCTGTGTAAGTGTGGTAGTCTTGCCGCTTCCCGGCGATGACATAAGGTTAAGTAAGAATATTCCGCGTTCTTTAAGCTCCTTACGCAGCTTATCCGCTTCTATATCATTACTTTCATATACACTTTGCTTAATCTCGATAATTTTAACTGTTTCCATATCATTGCCTCCGATGCTTAGTTATTTTAAAAGTTCTTCCATTCCGTCCCAATCTATATTGGTAAGGCACTTTCTTAAGTCTGCACAAAGTTTCTCTCTGTCTTCATCAAGGAGATATCCTTCAAGCTGAGATATTATCATGTCCGCTGCATCGTAATCCATTTGCGGGACAATCTCTTTAAGGGCATTAATTGCTTCCTTATACTCTTCCTCCGTACAGATTTCTTTTTCTTTCTCTTCGGAGCACTCTTCAAGTCTTGCAAGTTTCTCCTTATACTCTCCGTAAATCGAAAGAAGTTTATTGGTATTATCTCTTATAAAAGCTCTATCCTCGCGCTTGCCGGCTTCTTCGAGTGATAGTGCGAGTTCCGACAGCTCTTTTGCACCGATTATTCTTGCAGAAGTCTTCAATGCATGAACTTTTATAGTATACATCTTAATATCATCAGATTCGTACGAACTCTTAATTGCAGAATAGTTTTCATCTATTGTATCATGAAACAGGTTAAGTGCAAAGATGAACGAGTCTACGCCACCGCTGTACTTGATACCGTTTTCAACCGATATACCTTCCGTGCTCTTAAGCCACGAATAATTATCAGGAAGTTCAACCTTTCCGGCATCCTCTGATGCTACGCCTTCCTCGATAAGCTCGTTCGGCAGGCACTTCATAATCGCAGTTTCGAGCTTTGCACTGTTAATCGGTTTCTCGAGATGTCCCGTAAATCCAAACGATTCATAATATCCCGGTTCAACCTGGGCATTTGCCGTAAGTGCAAATACCGGAGTTTCATTATCGGTCTCTCTTATATGCTGAATCGTCTCTATACCATCCATATCAGGCATCATGTGATCGAGAAGAACTACATTAAACTTCTCTTTTGCCATAAGGCCGAGACACTCTTTGCCGCCTGTTGCGGTGGTAAGATTAACCTTGGTTGACTTAAGCAACCCCTCTATAACCGATAAGTTCATAGGGCTATCGTCAACAACAAGCACTTTGGCATTAGGGGCACAGAATTTCGGAACGTAAGGACCCGCAGCTTCTACATCAACATGTTCATTAAACTCGCCAATCGGAGTTTCATCTATAATCTTCTGTGTAACTGTAAGAATGAATTCCGAACCTTCTCCGTACACACTCTCACACTTAAGTTCGCCGTCCATAAGCTCGGCAAACTGCCTTGAAATATCAAGTCCGAGTCCGGTACCTTGAATACCGCTGTTCTTTACTTCATCAAGTCTTTCAAATGCCGAGAAGAGCTTATCCATGTCTTCCGGCTTAACACCTATTCCGGTATCTTTTACGGAGAATCTCAATTTACAGCTGTCTTCATCAATTGAATTACGCGCAACCTTAAGTACAAAACCGCCTTTTTCCGTATATTTTACCGCATTTGTAAGTAGATTAAGTATTATCTGCTTAATCTTACCCATATCACCGAATAATTTCTTCGGAATACGGCCATCTATATCTATATCAAACTTAAGGTCCTTCTGATCGCTTCTTACCCTAATCATAGGTATTACGGCACGAAGCAATTCCTCAGGCTCATATTCCTGCTCTACAAGATTCATCTTACCGGATTCAATCTTGGACAAATCAAGAATATCGTTTACAAGACCAAGCAATGATTCGGATGCATGCATGATATCCAGTGCGTGATTTACAATCGTCATGAAATAGTTCTTAGGAACTCCGTTGCCATCTTCACGCAATATAAGCTCATCCATACCCATAATCGTATTGATAGGCGTTCTTATCTCATGCGACATGTTTGCGAGGAATCTTGACTTCGCCGTATTGGCTCTCTCAGCTTCTTCTTTTGCTTCTCTTATCTCTTCATATTGACGTCTAATGATTGTTCCGGACAATGTTCGCCATACAACAAAACCTGCGAATAACATACCAAGTATTATACAGAATACCCTAACGCTCGTCTGCTCCATTGGTCGCGGCAACTTGGTTATATTAAATACCTCATCCTGATATACGGCACCATTTGCGGCATCGACCACCTGAATATGCAATACATAATCTCCGTACGGAAGGTCTGTATATTCAAGGGCCGGAAGTTTACTCTGAACTTCCGTAATACCGCCATCCTTTGCTCCCTCAAGGAATATATGAAGGGTAGGGTCCATAAGCTTATAATTTAGTATGGAAGCCTTAATCTGAATACGTCCGAGCTCCGCCGGTATGATATATTTACCTTCTTCGTCAGGTACTATTTCATTATCGTTTAAAGTTATTGACTTAACACCAAGTTTTACATCTCCGGATTGAACATAATAATTATTGATGTTAACACGGCTTACTCCCGTTCTTCCTGCAATGTATAGATTACCGGCTTCATCAAGTTCGCTAAATGCGTTTCCCGTAGGTACACTCGATAAACCGTTTGAAGTTGTATAATGTTTGTATTCGAAAATATCTTTTTCAATTACATCCTTCGCTTTTGCACAATATATTCCGTATGAAGACAATATCCACAAATTACCCGGCCTATAGAAATATATATCATAGTTATTGGAATATGGGAAATTAGCAACCTCCTTGATTTTCCCGTCCTTAAGAAATTCAATGGAATTTGATGTTATTATCCAGATAACACCACGCTTGTCATCGCGCTTAATTCTTAAGATAACATCACTTGTAAGTCCGTCTTCTCTACCCCAATGGGCTATCTTATTACCATCTATAATATATACTCCGGCTCCGTCGGTTCCGATATATATTTGTCCGTTATTATCTTCCTCAACGGTAAGAAATACGGTATTGGCAATTCCGGAATCCTCGCCTATAGTCCTTACTATCTCTCCGTCTTTAAGAATTACAAGACCACCGTTGGTACATACATATATCGATCCGTCTTTTGCCTGTTTGACACATCTGCAGCCGTTATCTACCAATCCATTATCTTCGTTATAGGTAATAATCTCTCCGGCTCTCGTATAGCATACCAGCCCGATTCCGTTTGTATAAGTACATATCCATAAGTTTCCGGCTTTATCTCTTTCAAGGCATCTTATTCTTGTACCGTCAAGATATTCGGTGAGTTTGTTTGTTACACGATTATATCCCAGATCAACTGCCTGAAGTCCTTTATCCGTTCCTATATATAGATATCCGTTACTAAGGCAGGTTGAATTTACAACTTCTCTTCCAAGGTCTGCCTTTTCCGTTATATTAAGGAAATTACTTGTCACAATTTCCATAACGCCCTGTCTTGATGACGTAAACCAAAGATTACCCTGGTAATCTTCCGTTATATTTTCTATGGCGCTGTTAAGCGGTATGTTCTCAAGTATGTGAATTTTCTCATACTCATCAAGATACCCTACCATTGTATCCGCTATTATCCATAATCTGTTGCACGCATACGATATGCAACTTATGTTATTTGCAGGCGCTACATCTATCTCACGAAGATTCGACAGATTATCATCAAAACTTCCGGCATAAATCTTATCATGCTCCGTTCCCAAGTATACATATCCAACCTTGTAAGGATCTGCAAATATCGTGGTAATCTTGCCAATTCCAAGATCATCGCCATTAAAATATGCGCTTAATCGCTTACCCTCGAGGCGGTATATTCCACCGTCACGCGTATTACCATAGACATTACCATCTGCATCGGAGGTCATTCTTATAATATACTCATTATTAAGCTGAGGATTATCCAAATTACCAAATGTACCATCGGAATCAACATACGAAATACCGCTCGTAGATCCAACGAAAACAACTCCGTCCGCATTCTCCGCAAATGCTCGTATAGTGGAAGAAGGAAGTCCATCTCTGTACGTATAATGTGTACTTTCGTTTCCGTCAATTAATACGAAACCATTATCATTGGTTCCTACCCACAGTCTTCCGCGGCTGTCTTCAAACAAAGCTTTGGCACTTGTCAAACCACCGGATGAATCCTGTCTTTCAAATTCCGTACCGTCATATCTTATAAGTCCACTATATCCGCCAATCCAGATATATCCGTCACTCGTTGCGAGTATCGTATTGGCATCGGAAGTCGGAAGACCGTTTGTTGCATTATATAACCTTGCATAATAACCGCCTCCTTCTACCTGGCTGGTTACGGCATAACCACCTCCGGACTTTTTATCGCTTTTTGTAGCATATGTCTTTTTAACAATGGAAAAAATAGGCAGACATATAGATATGCATAGAACAACTGCCAATGCCGCACTTACCGGGCGACGAACTTGTTTACTCATCTGTCGCAAGACCTCCTAAGCCTAAAATAAAACTCCGGAAGTAACTCCCGGAGCTTTATTATTACTTCTTAAGTTATAAGTATAGACAAAAAGTATGTC
The DNA here is from genome assembly GCA_017615375.1 of Lachnospiraceae bacterium. Taxonomy (GTDB): domain Bacteria; phylum Bacillota; class Clostridia; order Lachnospirales; family Lachnospiraceae; genus XBB1006. The sequence continues at coordinate 4,939 of JAGAAH010000075.1, forward strand.
TATTTAAGGTCTTCTTGAATAATTATCTCAATTTTTCTTCTCTTTTTGCATAAAGTAAGAAGAAAAGAATCATGAATAACTCACCTATCATACTGATAAAAAATATCAAATCGAAATTTCCCGTAGCAGGGCCCAATGCCGAAAATGCAAACATAAGGAATCCGGAAAGGAAAAGATGAGGTGTTTTCTCTTTAATCCATACTATTATTCCGACTACTATAAGAGGAATTACTGCTCCAAACGAAAGAAGCGTACTTATTTTTTCTGCCCATAAAGGAGTCTTGGCAGAAGAATGTCTTATTACTTCTCCCATAGTCGTAATATCAAGTTTAATTGCTATCGCCTGTGCAATTCCAAGAATTATTATTATTCCCGTAATAATCCACAAAACGCGCATCGCAGTTTTCTTAAATCTTAACGCATATCCGCAAATCGGGAAAATAAGCGGAATGAGTGCACCGTGACAGAGAAATCTTATACGGCTTACACCTTCTATAGGACCGTTCGGCATAAACTTACCAAATCCGATTAAAAACGCGTCAATAACCAATCCTA
>JAGAAH010000076.1 GCA_017615375.1 Lachnospiraceae bacterium
CTTATATTCGGACACGGAAGTCCTCTCTGCGATATCGCGGAACCGTCCGTACCGCCTCTGAACGGTAATAAATTAGGCTTAACTCCTGCCTTTTCTATTGCGGATACAAGATAATCTATCATGTACATATGCGGTTCAACCACTTTTCTCATGCTTCTGTAGCCGTTCGCATATGTAAGCTCAAATCTGTCTTCACCATACTTCTCGGCAAGCTTATGTACGCAAGAATTGATGAATTCGATTCTTTTGTCAAAAAGCTCATCATCATGGTCTCTTATAAGTATTCCGAGTTCCGCCTCTTCGCAGTTTCCCGTAAATAGATGCGAATGATAATATCCTTCTCTGCCTTCGGTCGTATATGGACGCTCCGATAAAGGAAGCATATTAATTAACTCAACACCCACATCTACCGCATTAATCATAACACCTTTTGCCGTTCCCGGATGCACGCTTAATCCCTTAATCTTAACCTGTGCTTCCGTCGCATTAAAGGTCTCATAACTATAGGTTCCTACATAGTCTCCGTCTATCGTATAGGCAAGCTCTGCTCCGAATCTCTTAAAATCAAGATCTTTGGCAAGTCCGCCAACTTCCTCGTCAGGGGTAAAAGCGATTTCAATCTCACCGTGCTTAATCTCCGGATGATTGATTAAATACTCGGCCATAGCCATAAGTGAAGCTATCGCCGCCTTATCGTCTCCGCCAAGAAGCGTAGTTCCATCGGTAAATACAATATCCTGACCTATATAATTATTAAGATTCGGATATGTAGCAACTTCCATTACTATATTCTTTTCTTTGTTAAGAATTATATCGCCGCCTTGGTAGTTTTCATATACCCAAGGCTTAACACATGTGCTGTCTACATCCGGCGAAGTATCCATATGCGCTACAAAGCCTACCTTTTTCACGCTTTTATCCGTATTGGACGGAATTCTTCCGTATACCACACAATTAACATCGTCAAGCCATACGTCTGATACGCCGATTTCACGTAGCTCCTTCTCAAGCAACCGCGCAAGATTAAACTGCTTATCTGTCGAAGGCGTCTTAACAGGATTATGCATAGATGCCGTATCTATAACGACATATGACAGAAATCTTTCCTTAACGGAATCATATATGCTTCTCATAAAATGTCCCTTTTCTAATTTCCCCTTGTAAAAAGCGCATCAACGAACTCATCCGCATTGAATCTCTCAAGGTCTTCAATGCCTTCGCCAACACCTATGTATTTAACCGGAATCTTAAGTTCCGACTGAATTGCTACCGCTATTCCGCCCTTTGCGGAACCATCCATCTTGGTTAAAACAACTCCGGATATATCGGTAACTTCGTTAAAATCATGTGCCTGATTAAGAGCATTCTGGCCGGTTGCCGCATCAACAACAACAAGTGTCTCGCGAACCGCCTCAGGATACTCCTTATCAACGATTCTGTTAATCTTATGAAGCTCATCCATAAGATTCTTCTTGTTATGAAGACGACCCGCAGTATCGATAAGAAGAATATCAGCATGCTTTGCCTTTGCAGAACTTATCGCGTCATATACAACCGCTGCAGGATCCGAGCCCTCATTACCGGCAACTATCTGTACGTCTGCTCTTTTTGCCCATTCTTTTAACTGCTCCGCTGCAGCCGCACGGAATGTATCTGCCGCAGCAACTATAACTTTCTTGCCATTAGCCTTATACTTACTTGCAAGCTTGCCTATGGTTGTAGTCTTACCTACACCGTTGACTCCGATCATCATTATTACCGATGTCTTGTCTTCGAAATCGTAACCTGTCTCGGCCACTGCCATCTGCTGTTTAATGTCATCTATAAGAAACTGCTTACAATCGGCAGGCTCTTTTATATGATTTTCCTTAACTTTTACTTTGAGATTCTCTATAATGTTGTCAACGGTATGTACTCCAAGGTCTCCCATTATAAGAATCTCTTCGAGCTCTTCATAAAACTCGTCATCAATATTGGAAAAACCGTTAAATACACCATCTATTCCGGCTACTATGTTCTCTCTTGTCTTATTAAGACCGGAGACCAGCCTTTTAAAGAAACCCTGTTTCTCTTCACTCATGTATTAACCTTTCTTTACTCAAGATCCTCTTCGATTAAATTAACCGATACAAGCGCGGATACACCCTTTTCCTGCATGGTTATACCGTAAAGTCTGTCCGCAGCCGACATGGTTCCACGTCTATGGGTAATAACGATAAACTGCGTATTCTTGGTAAGTTTATTAAGATACTTTGCAAATCTGCTTACATTCGAATCATCAAGTGCAGCCTCAATCTCGTCAAGAAGACAGAATGGTGACGGCTTAAGATTCTGAATTGCAAAAAGAAGGCAAATTGCGGTCAATGCTCTCTCTCCACCGGAAAGAATCATCATGTTCTGTACATTCTTTCCCGGAGGCTGTGCATTGATTGTTATTCCGCACTCAAGTATATCTGCATTCTCATCAAGAAGAATTGTTCCCTTTCCTCCTCCGAAAAGCTCCTTAAATACCTTATCGAATTCTTTCTGAATCTGTGCGAATCTCTCGGAAAACTGCTTTCTCATACCCGTATCGAGTTCCTCAATAACCGATACAAGATTTGCTTCCGCCTTAATCAAGTCTTCACGCTGTTCATTCATAAACGTATAGCGCTCCGACAATTCCTTATATTCCTCGATTGCGCCTACATTAACGTCACCGAGTTTCTTAATCTCTTCACGAAGAGTGTTGGCGTTACGCTTCATTGCCGGTGCATCACTTAATTCAGGGCTTCGAAGCTTCATTGCCTGGTGAAGAGTAAGCTCATACTCTTCCCACATATGATTGGTCTCGGTTTCAAGATTCTCGGTTAATCTTTCCTTCTGAGAATTAAGTCTATATACTTCCTTATCAAGATCTGCTTCCTTTGTAGTAAGCTCTTCGCGGCGTTCAAAGAAATTCTTATGATCTTCGTTCATCTTTTCTTTCTTTAAAGTAGCCTCTTTTAACTTCTCTTCCAAAGAAGCAAAGCTTTCATCGCCTGCAGAAATCGACTTATATATCTCTTCAATGTCATTCTGCTTTTTCTTAATATCTTCATCCGAAAGATTAAGAGAGCCGGTAACTTCGGCTATCTCATCATCAATCTTTCCAATCTCGTTATTAACACGTTCCTGATTGGCCTTTGCGAAATTATTCTTCTGCTCTATTCCCGCAAAGTCCACCTGGAGCTTCGATACAAGCTTTAATGCTTCCTCTTCCATATACATCTTTTCATCCAAGATTTCCTGTAAGAGTACCGCTTCATCCTTAATCTCCTGCTCTCTTCTTTCTGCCTCAAATAAATCATCCTTGGCCTTATCGATATCGAGATTAATTGAATTAAGCTCTGTATCTATATTATTATTCTCTACTGCAAGATCTGCATATAAAATGTCGCTTTCTTCCTTCTGCTTTCTGGCATTCTCGACATTCATATGCGCAGTGTTGGATTCGAGACGAAGGTCTTCGAGTTTCTTTGCGGCTTCTGCCTTATCATCCGACAAGAATTCCTTTGCAGTCTCTATCTCATCTATTCTGTTGGATAATTCCTTACGCTTCTTCTCTAAGTCTTTAATCTCTTTTTCCGTATCCTCAAGTTCTCTGTTACGTCCCAAGAGATTGCTGTTATTCTTAAAAGCGCCGCCCGTAATGGAACCGCCGGTATTAAGCGATTCTCCCTCAAGCGTCACTATACGAAGCGCATAGTTATATTTCTTTGCAAGCTTTAATGCATTGTCAATATTGTCAACTACGATAACTCGACAAAGAAGGTATTCCATAATATCGGAAAATCTGTCTTCGGAATCCACAAGTTTATCCGCTCTTCCGAGTATACCGAGTCCCTTCTCCTTAAGTGCTTCTTCCGTTCTGTCATCCGGACGGCCCGTAACGGATGTAAGCGGTAAAAATGTCGCACGACCAAGCTTATTCTCTTTCAAGAATTCAACCATTTTCTTGGCTGTAGGCTCATCCGTCGTAACAATATTCTGAATGTTACCGCCAAGTGCAGTCTCTATCGCTGTCTCATACTTCTTATCTACCGAGATGATATCTGCAACAACACCTATTAAGCCCTTGTTCTCTGACTGGAGCTCCATTACACGACGTACCGAATTACCGTATCCGTCATATCGCTCTGCCAGATTACGCAAAGACTCCGCTCTCTGTTCTGCTTTATGGAACGCAACGGAAACCTGTTCCATCTCGGCGGTCGCCTCGCGCAGTTTTTGGTTCCATTCGTCCATTTTTTTATTCATGGAGGACAATTGTTCTTCTTTAACCTTAATGTCCTCTAATGTGTGATTATAAGCCTCCTCGTAATCCGAAAGAGTCTTATTCATCTGCTCTTCATCGCTTCTCTTCTGAAGAAGACGCTGATTAAGCTGAGCTTTTCTGATATTAATCTGCTCAAGCATGGTATCGAACTTCTGCTGCTTGGCACCGATTATACCCTTCTTGTTAAGAAGGTCAATCATCTCGTTCTTACCGTTCTCAAGAGAAGTATTGGCCTGTCCTATCTCTTCTCTTATTGCC
>JAGAAH010000077.1 GCA_017615375.1 Lachnospiraceae bacterium
ATATTTCTTCTTCGGTGTTATGTCAATATCTTTCTATTTGACAGAAATCTTCGGAAGAGGAATAACGGGCGATTTTCCAATGCTTATAAGAACCGGGCGCCTCGATACTTTTCTTGTAAGGCCGAGAAGCGTCTTTACACAGGTTATATGCTCGGGAACGGATCCCAGAAGGATAGCCTGTGTTGCGGTTGGAACTACGGCATTAATCATGGGAAGCATTCTTTCTAATGTAGTATGGACTCCATTAAAAGTGCTTGCTTTAATTGAATCGATAGCAATGAGCTGTCTTCTTATACTGGGCCTTTTTATGACGGAGGCAATATTCAGCATATTCAGCGTGAAATCGGTGGAAGTGGTAAACGTCTTAACCTATGGCGGAAGAAGTGCGTGCCAGTACCCAATCGACATATATCCTCTGCCGTTAAAAGCGCTTTTCACCATTATTGCGCCGTTTGCTTTAACAATGCATGTGCCGGCCTCCTGGATAATGGATAAGCCGCTATACGGATGGCCTACTTGGACAGCGTTCGTTACTCCGCTTTCCGGTGCAGTTATTTTTACGATTATGATTATTGCATTTAATCTTGCGATGAGACACTATAAATCTACAGGTAATTAAGAAAATTTGCGAAGATACACCACTTTTTTGTCACAATTTGTTTTTATAATCACGATAGTTTATTTTAATAGAACTATTGAGATTAAAAATCGTGCAAAGGAGTGGCTTTATGAAGAAAAAGATTCTTTCATTAATGTTGATTACGGTTATGGTAATCATGTCTCTTACTTGCGCCGGCTGTAAGAAAACCTATAAGGGAATCGATACCAATATGGTATGTATCGCAGTACAGCCGTCAGCAGCTTTTATTCCAATGTTTATAGCAAGATATAATCATTATATTGAAGATGCGCTTGCAGAGTATGATGTAAGCGTTATCTGGTACGATTATGAATCAGGACCGCCAATGAATCAGGCAATTGCGACGGGTGAGTGCGATTTATGTATCTATGGTGATGTGCCGACGGTATCGGCAATTACGATGGGACAGGAACGTGAAGTTATAGGTATTACAGCACAGGCAGCAGATTCTTATGCTGTAGTTGTACTTAAGGATTCGCCGATTCAGTCTGCGGCAGATCTTCGTGGTAAGAATGTAGCCACGAACCTTGGTTCAACGGCACATAATCTTATTTCCAAGTACCTGGGAACCGCCGGTCTTACGCTTAATGATATCAATCTTGTATCCGCAACTCCTGCAGATATGCCATATCTTTTAAGAAAAGGCGAAGTTGACGCAATAGCATTATGGGAGCCAAGTATTACGAAACTTGTAGATGCAGGTGATTGCAGAATCTTGGGAGAAGGTTCTGATTGCGGCCTTGACGGAACCAATACAATTATTGGTCGTAAAGAGTATTGTCAGGCAAATCCTAAGGTTATAGAAATCGTTCTTCAGCAGTATAAGCGCGCTGCTGATGAGATAGCCAATACATCGGATGCAACATGGAATTATGTTGCTAAGTACTTGGGCCTTGAAGTAAGTCAGGTTAAATCGATGCTTCCTAAGTATAATTTCTCGGTTGCAATTACACAGCGAGATATAGATTCTTTGAACGATACCATTAATTTCCTTGTTGGTATAGGAAAGATCGAAAAGGCTTATAATATTGCGGATTATTGCAATGCTACGTATTTTGACGGAACATACTAGGAGGTGAAAGGATATGAAAAACGCGAGTATTCGAATTAAATTAGCATCAGCGGCGTTATCAATTCTTTTCGCCGGTGTGGTAGGTCTTGTACTTCTCGGTATGATGTTAAATAAGACAGTTTCAGAGATGGAAGACATTTATTATGAAGAGCTTTATTCCGTTAATGATCTGGCACTTACAGCAGACAGAGATCTTTATGTAGCAGGTCTTGCCAATAAGCAGTATGTAGATGAAGCGACGAGCGAAATGCCGAATGCAGATGTTATAGCAAACAATAAGTCAGCATTTTCGTCAGCAGTAGGAAGTGCATATTCGGCCGTAAAGGCTATTGAAAAGGTAATGGTTAATTATCCGGAACTTGGTGAATATAATTTTGAAGGAACGGATATTAACGCTTGTATAGATAGTTTCGAAGAGAACTTTATGTCTTGGAAAGCCTTGGCAGATCCATCAAAGGCAAGCACTGTAGATAATTACAGCAAAGCAGTTGCAATGTTTTCGTCAGTTTCCGAACCTGTTACAGCGATGGGAACTATAGTTAAGGCTTATGTAGACGAGAAAATGGATGACTATAAGAAAACGGTAGGAGCAAAGATTTTACTTCTCTACGCTATCGTAGCTGTAATCATGATTGTTACCGTAATCTATACGATTTTCGTTGTTCGTTATATAAGAACCAATTTGAGTTATGTTGCCAATAAGTTCAATGCAATTGCGGAAAATGATCTTACGGCAGAGATTAAAGAACTTGATACCAAGGATGAAATAGGTACCCTTAATAAAGCGGCGCGAGAGATGCAGACACATCTTCGCAATGTAATTGCTTCAATTAAGGAATCTTCCGTTTTACTTGGTGACAGTAGCCGAGAGATGGACAGATCATCGGTAGAGACTTCCGAATCTGTTACCAATATTAATAACGCGGCATCAGAACTTGCAAATACAGCAACGGGTCAGGCTTCGGATATTGCAGATATCTCTAAGCATATGGCGGTTGTTGATGATATGATGCGTAAGAATACGGAAAATACCGATGCACTTGCAGAGGTTAGCGATACAATCAGAGCGGTTACAGAAGAAGGTACCGAGCGAGTAATCAGCCTTAAGGATATTACGGAGCAAAGCGTTGACGCATTCGAAAAGATATTTGATATCATAAGTGGTATCGAAAAATCAACGACTAAGATTTCGGAGGCTTCGAATCTTATTTCCGCGATTGCAGACCAGACCAATCTTCTTTCACTTAATGCTTCAATCGAGGCGGCACGTGCCGGAGATGCGGGTCGTGGATTTGCGGTAGTTGCGGATGAAATCAGAAACTTAGCCGCACAGTCAACGGATTCTGTTAATATCATTAACGAGATGCTTGCAGATCTTCAGCATAATACGGAAGATGCAACAAGCCAGTCGGCTAACGTACGTGAGTGCGTTAATAAGCAGAAGGAAGCAGTTGATATGACGAGCCAGAGCTTCACTGATATTGCAGGTGGAATTCAGCAGATTAATGCAACGGTTGATGAACTCCATGGCGCTAACAGGAACCTTTCCGAAGGCGTTGGCAATATTTCGAATC
>JAGAAH010000078.1 GCA_017615375.1 Lachnospiraceae bacterium
CAGAATGAAGCTGCCGATAAGTTGTTTATGTCTTACATGAGCGCGCTTCTTGGTCGCGGTAACCTTGTGACGGTTAAGACGCTTGGTATCAGTAACGGACTTTCGACCTACGGTTACTATTTCACGGGCCTGACCTTGTTTTTGATGAGCGTACTTTCTTTTGCGGGCATTTCTTTCTTTATTAAAAAGAACATGACGCTCGATAAGCTTGCACATTCAAAGGGAATAGCTGTGCCGGGACAGATTGCGGCGGATTTCGTGGCGTATTTTCTGTGTAATGTGGTGTGCGTTACGATTTTGATGGTGCCGATATTTAGGATGCTTAAGGCGAAGGTTATAGAGATACCGGAATTCTTCACGACAGAGAATGTATTCCTCTTTAAGTTCTACGGAAATGTGCTTGTGGCGATGGTGCTTATCTGTATGTTTGAGCTTTTGATATTTGAGGTGCTTGAGGGTACGGTTAATAAGGTTATATTTTCTTTTACCATAATATTGTCATGCGCTTATATTTCGGGATATTTATATCCGGCGTCGTTCTTTCCCGAGAGTATCAGCAAGGTTGGAAGATTGCTTCCGACGGGTGTTGCGATGACGTTTCTTTCAAGCTTTCTCACGATGAAAGGACGCGAGTCTGCGACGCTTTGGCTTGTGGGATATGTGGTAGCGATATTTGTTGTTTTGTGTTTGGTAAGAACTAAAAAAATAAATAAATAGGAAAAAAATGAGTATAAGACGGTTTATTTTGCTGAACAAACGATTATATAAGCAAGCGACCTATGTTATATTGCTCTTGATGATACCGATAGCGGTGATGCTTTTTAAGGTAGCGGCCGGGTCGGACAGTCATGTGATGCAGATAGGCATTTACGCGGAAGACAAGGATGCTGTGGCCGCAAGGTCCCTAATGGATGAGCTTAAGGCGGTGAGAGAGGAGATTTCTTTTACCGAGTATGCATCCCGGGATGAAGCGATTAAGGATGTAACAAGCGCGAAGCTTGATGAGGCATGGATTATTCCGGCCGATATAGATGAGACTTTTGAGCGTCTGGCAGCAGGCAGACAGCCTAAGTCAACGATAACGGTTTACGAACGTGAGCAGGGAGTTACCCATCTTTTTATGCAGGAGCTTTTGGAGAGCAAGGCATTTAAGATATACGCTCGCGGAGTGTTTGAAACAGGTGCGGGCAAGGTCTTTGAAGATAAGGGTGGACTTGACGAATTTGTAAAAACGTTTTACGATAAAGCGCCCGGCAATTCGATTTTTTCTTACTCAAGACTGGGTGAGAATTCAACGGAAGAAGAAAGCTATTTGCTTATGCCGGTAAGAGGATTGCTGGCGATACTGCTTTTGATTACTTCTTTTGCGGCGAGTATCTTTTATATGGAAGATACTGAGAACGGATTATTTATCTACTGGCATTCAAAGTTCAAGAATTTAAGGGCTTTGGGTTACTACTCGGTAGTGATGGTTAATTCGGCGGTTTTAGTATTACTTGCGCTGATTCTTTCGGGAATGAATGTCGGAATAGTCGGCGAAGTGATAAATATGGCAGTGTATTGCGTGGCGCTCATTCTTTTCAGCATGATAGTGCGGATGATTTTCGGAAGCGTCAAGACAATGGGCGTGGTAATGCCGCTTGTGGTGATTGTGTCGATTGTGCTTTCACCGGTGTTTATAGATATCAAAGGTATGAGAGCGGTGCAGTCACTGGTTCCGAGCTTTTACTATCTGATGAGCACATATGACAGTTACTGGCTTGTGCGGATGTGTATTTATTGTCTGTGCGAAGTGGTGATACTTGAGGTTATTTATAGAATCAAGCAATTTAAGTTATGATTAATCAGGCTAAGCCGATTAATATAGATTGGGGAAATTTCAAAGCATATACTGGAGGAAAATGTATGAAGTGCAGAAAATGTGGGGCAGAAGTTAGCGATGGCGCTAAGTTTTGCGAAATGTGCGGTGCACCGGTTGAAGCGGAAGTAAATGAGACTCCCGTAGCAAATGAAGAGGTTGTCGCTACTGCAGTTGAAGAAACTGTTAATGCAGCAACGGCAGTCGGGGAAGCTTCTTTTGCTGAGTCAAATAATGCTTTCAGCCCTATTCCGGAAGAACCCATGAAAAAGAAAAAGCCCGTTTGGGTAGGAATTACGGCAGCAGTCGTAGCATTGGTGGCAATAGCGGCAGTAGCTATTTGTTGTACCAAGGTCGGAGGAAACTGGTTCAGAAAGACCTTTCTTTCGCCCGAAAAGTATTTAGCTTATGTATTGCAGGACAACTTCGGTAAGAACATCGACGACGGACTTACCGTTTACGACGAATACATCAAGAATTACGGCGATCCCGATAACATTGATTCCAACATCAAGTTCGAAATTGCTCTCGGCGATGAGTTTTCAAATTATATCGGCGAATATGCTTCGGATCTTAGTCCCGAAGCCGAGTGGGTTACCTGGGTTAAGAAAGCTTCTATTGAATACGGAGTAAATTCTTTTGAAGGTGACAAGGAAGTAAGAGTAAAGCTTGGCGCCAATGATGTGGATGTAATTTCTGCTTCCGTAGATCTTATGAAAGACGGAAACTTATATATTACAATTCCCGAATTGTGTGGTAAAGCATTACATATGGAAGTTCCGCAGGATGTCATGGACGAAATTGTTAAGATTACCGACATGAGCAAGGCAATTTACAAAGAGCTTCCCACCAAGCCCGAGCTTCAGAGCATAAGCAAGAAGTATCTTAAGGCAATTTTTAGCAATGTTAAGGACGTAAAGAGAACAAGCGAGACCATTTCTGTTGAAGATATCTCCGCTAAGTCTACAGTTCTTACCATGGATTTGGATGATGTAGTATTAACACAGATGGAAATTGACATTCTTGAGGAGTTCCTTGAGGATGAAGAGTTTGAGAAGATTTGGAACAGAGTTTACTCCGCATACGAAGAAGTAATTTCCGACGCAAGCAGTGTAGCAAGCCTTCCCGACAAGGCTGATTCATATGAAGAGATTAAGAGCAAGGCTCAGACCGCTCTCGATGCAGCCAAAGAAAAACTTGCTAAATTGCAGGACAAGACTCTTGAAAACAAAGTTCAGGCAGTCATTACCGTTTACGTAGACAACAAGTGTACCATCAACGGATGGAATATTCACGATTCCGAAGTAACCTTCTCTTACCTTCAGCCTTCTAAGGGCGGCAGATTCGGCGTTGAAGCTGTAATGGACGGATTAGGCGAAGCAGGAGATTTTAATAACCTTACAATTACCGGTACCGGTAAAGAAAGCGCAGATGTAGTTACAGCTGAATTGACAGCTGTTGTCGATGATGAAAAGTTATTCGACATCTTAATCAACAATGTTGATAAGAGCATCAGCACCAAGGGTGAAGGTTCTTTTGACGTAGCAATCACCAATGTAAACTTTGGCGAAGGCAGCGAATCCGATCTTGAAGTATTAAAGGATATCATCGGTGATACCAATGTCGGCTTCTATTATAAAGGAACCGTATCCAAGAAGAACACCGAAGCAACCATGTCTATCGGTAACGGTGAGAAAGACTTATTCAGAGTAGGTTTTGTCGTTGACATTAAGGATGGTTCCGCTCTCGATGTTGCAGGTAAGGA
>JAGAAH010000079.1 GCA_017615375.1 Lachnospiraceae bacterium
GGGAGAAAGCAAGAAGGTTGTTATGATAGTTGCCAAGCCTAATGTATATGCCAAGATAAGAGCGATTGTAAGAGAAGAAGACGAAAAAGCATTCCTTATCGTAAGCGGTGCATCGGATGTATTCGGTTACGGATATAAGGATCATTATATGGAAGAGATATAAAGGAAAGGACTGTCTTAAGACGGTCCTTTTTATATATTAAAAGTTTTAAAAGTATCAATTATTGACTTTTAAAATAGAATTTATTAGAATTTTAATTGTGGTTAAAAGGATAACTTAAGGAAGAGGCTATGGAAAAGGAAAGAAATCTTAAGAATAAAGAAACAATCGATCTTAATAAATATGCGGCAAAATATCGTAGAAAACACGGTATAACCATCGAAGAACTGAGTATGGGATTATGCACCACATCTCAGATTTCCGGATGGGAAAACGATAACGGTTCTATAGATTTCGGTATTCGTTATAGAATAATGTCGAGATTGTTTGTGGAAGATTATAGTTCCGGTTGGAAAGTTAGTCATGATGAATATGAGATATGGCATAAGCAGAATAATATTGTCTGGCTTCTTTGTAATGAGCGATATGAAGAGGCAGGGATTGCAATTGAAGAATATGAAGGCGAAGAGAATTTAAAACCGCTTGAAATTCAATTTATATTGCGAATTAAAGCCGTATATCTTATGTGTGTAGCCGGTGATAAGGATGAGATATATAAGCTTACTAAGGAAGCGTTTGATATAACGGTTCCGAATTTTGCATCGGAAAAAATGGAAGATATGGTATTGTCTTCATTTGAACTTGATATGATTCTTGACACGGAAAGATATTCAACCAATCGAAGGAAAATATATGGTGCGGTTATAGGATATCTTATAACAAGGGAGATTGAGGCACCGTATCAGCGTAAGATATTACCTAAGGCAACATATTATTATATAGATGCCATTGATATAGACAGAATAGATAATGCGGAATGGGCAGTGGTATTGGTAGAAAAGATTAATTATGCGATAGAGTGCCTAAGAGATACGGGTTATCTTAATTATATGTTGGAACTTCTTACAAAAAAGATAGCGATAATTAAGAAAATAGTTGAAATTCTTCCTAAGGAAAAGGATTATTATCAGGGTGCATTGGATAAAACGCAGGAAAGAATAGATGTAATAGAGGCATTGTATACCGAATATGGAGTAAGAAAGGATACTGTTCTTATTCCGGATACTTTTGTTCCGTGTTCTGTATATGATATGAGCGAAATCGTATATAAGAGAAGACAGATGCTCGGTATATCACAGAGAAATCTTGCAATCGATACTTGTGATATTAAGACTGTGCGAAGATGGGAACAAGGAAAGACCGTGCCTCAGGAATATATTAGGAACTTGATATTTGATAAGCTTAATATCATTAAGAGTAGGATCCCGTTCGCAGAGACGGCGATTTTACCTTTTAAGGGCGGTATGCTTGAATACAATGCGGATACCTGGGGAAAACGAAAAGAGTATGAGTATAAGGTGTCATACTTGTATGATCTTGAAAGTATGGCGGACGAGGAAATAGAAAGCGGATATGATTATTACGGTGATGAGGCAGGCTATGGTTTAAGTCTCATCAGATATCCGGAAAAGGTTTTGGAGGAAATAGAAAGCAGGTATCCTGTCGATACTATTATTAATGCAGAAGTATGCTGGTTTGAAAAAGCAGAATTGTTACAGTATTTTAATTATATTACATTTCTTAAGACCAGCGGAAAAGATTATACGGGATACTTGCAAGCATTAAAGGCATATGGCGATAAAATGCGAGAAACCGATTTGGAGTTGTCGGAATGGGTGTTTATGGAGTATCTATATGATATTGCCGCAAGTACATATGGAGATAAAGGTAAGTATAATGAATCCAATGAAATGGCAGAGTATTTAATAAAAGGGCAACTCTCTTACAGGAGGTTCCATGAGATTCCTCGGATGATATATAATAAATTATGGAATAATAATGAGGCCCAAAAGGCAAGGGGACTTGGTGAGGTTATTGAAACGACAGAAATGCTTAAAAGATGCATATTGTTTTCTGAATTAGCAAAGAACAATGCTATGGCCGAGTTTTATAGAAGAAAGGTAAATATTTCGTAGAAATAAAAAAGAGAAACCTTACTGCGGTTTCTCTTTTTTATTTTACGCTATCTTAGAGCAATTATTTTTCGGTATAATAAGGTATGCGTCCTGTGCCATCCCAGTCCGGCTGATCGCTACCAAGCATATCCATAGGACCTGCGATAATTGTAAGGCATAATGCAAGGCAAACAAATGTCTTTAATACGCTTAAAAGTTTCTTCATCTCTCTCCAACCTCCAAAACACTTGCCTATGCTACCCGCGCATAGACGATACTTATCTTATGTTATTTATTCTATTATGTATAAGAATTTTTTGCAAGGGACATAAATCAAAAATACATTTTTGAACTTATGTCCCCTACCAAACAAAAAAAACGGATTCTAAAATAGTGGTTCTTGCAGGAGCCTGCGATTGGCGGTATTATGAACTCACCAAGCACCCCATACCTTTATGATTCGGTTAGATACGGAAATAATGAATCGGTCATAAATAGGGGGGCGGTAATATTCTATTAAGAGGAAGGAAAAAAGAAAATGAAAAAGAACTTACTTAAGTTGTTAAGCGTTGCAATGGCATTGGTTATTGCAATAAGCGCAGGCGTTTCCACATCTGCATCCGCAGGCTGGTGGAACTGGAATGATGAAGCAAAGCTTCTCAAGGTATTCAACGTATTAACGAATGACGAAATCGGAACAATTTCTGAAATGATCGTTGGTATGACAGAAGGCGAACAGTTCGGTTCAATCGTTATCGGTGATTATGTATCTGCTTACAACGTAGATACACAGGAAGTATTCTTCATGTATCCTGTATTCTGTGACGGACAGGCTCGTTTCGTAGCCAACGTTGACTCTTACGGCGGAGTCGTTGTTACAAGCAACACAGAAGCTTACAATGCTATTGCAGAGCTTGACGGCGGAAACTACCTTATCGTTGTTGATAACGGTGCTTACTACGCAAAGGGTAATGCAGGCGCAGTTATGTTATACGAAGATGGGTACAACATGACTACAGATGTATATTCACTTGATGATTATACATACTATCAGATGCTCGTGGCTATCATGACACATTACATCATTTCTTTCGATAGCTTCATCGCAAGCATCTTTGGAATGGACAGCAACGATACAATTAAGCTTGGTAGCTCAGATCAGTTATACACCGGCTGGTGGGATTGGTTCTGGGACTGGGGCGGAAACAACAATAACGACAACAACAACAACCAGTATCAGACAATTACAAAGAAGTTACCAATCACAACATTCTTAAGACAGGGCAACTACGGTATTTGCTGGGCATGTACAGTTGGTACAATCGTTAATTACAAGACCAATTACAATGTAACAGGTTTCCAGGTAGCAGATGCTATGGGAATCGACTACAACAGAGGCGCTACAGCAGCTGAAATGAAGCAGGCACTTGCTAAGTACGGTTTATCATATCAGGTAAGAAACAATAAGTTAAGCTTCTCAGAAGTTAAGACAAGCATTAACAATGACAGACCATTTGGTATTCTCCTCTTTACATCAAATGCAGGTCACGCAATTACAGGTTATGGTTATGAGTATTATGAAGGCAACACATCTTCAAATGCATCAACAAACCTTGTATATGCATGGGATTCTAACGGATATCAGATTTCCTTCTGCGCAACAGCATCAAGAGTTAACACATCAGGCTACTCATTCCAGTGGCAGAACGCTGTATACTAAATTGATGCTAATAAGGGATTAACGGACTAAATGAATGGGTAATAGTCTAAAGCACCGGGTTTAAAAACCCGGTGCTTTTTTGTTAGTTTTTCTTTAGATTTAATCGTTGCAGTATTTCTCTTTGCATATTAAATGCAACAGACACAAGTATTAATCCTACTGCAATGCCAAGTGCGGATAGAGCGGTTGATAAACCGTAAATTCTTGCATTAAGCTGATCTTTTGTTACTGCATAGAAGGTAGCATAGAATAATGAACCTCCGGGAACAAGGGGCAGAATTGCGATTACAAGGAATATGGTTGCGGGAGCTTTAAGCGTTCTTGCAAAGATTTCCGAGATAATCGTACCTGCGGCAGCCGCTATCATACATGATATGAATACATCATCATGTGTGATGTAAGATACTATAGCGCATGTTATCCAGCTTACAACTGCGGAAATTCCGCAGAATAGTATTCTTTTCGGATTGTTGCGATGTATGGCGGCAAATGCGAGACATGCAACAAGAGCACCTATTGATTCAAAAGCCAATTGTCTTATATCCATAGTCATTTACCTCCCAAGAAAGAATATCGGAATTGCATATCCGACGGCAATTGCAGCTGCAATCATGAGAGATTCCATCATTCTTATAAGACCTGCAATAATATCGCCACAGAGCATATCTCTGAATGAGGTTGTAAGTGCAAGTCCCGGAATGAAGAGCATGACGTTTCCGATCATTACCTTATCTATATTTCCGGGGTAACCGAGCCTGGAAATAATCATCGCTATAAGACAAGCTATAAGAGCCGATACAGCGGTATACAGGAGCTTATTCATGTTTTGAAGCATTGAAAACTTCGCTATAAGCATAATCACTATACCGATAATTCCTGAAACAAAAGCATCCAGTAAGGAGCCGTGGAAGAAAAATGCGAATCCGCCGCTGGCAAAGAAATAAACCAAAGCCATAATAAGCATATTGCTGCTGTAGCTTGTCGGCGGCATATTTTCCAATCGGTTATATATATCAGTTACACCCGGTTGATTCTTGACGATGTATCTTGAAAGAGCGTTAAGATCTTCAAGGTGATTCATATTGTTGGAAATGGTATATACACGCCTTGTCTGCGTAACAAGTTCGCCGTTCGGATCTTCAAATGATACGGATACGAATTCGGGAATGCAGAATACATTGACTTTTTCATAACCGTAAGATTTAAGGATTCGGAACAATGAATCTTCCACACGGTTGGTTTCGGCGCCCGAGTTAAGCATCTCTTCAGCAATGTCAAGAAACAGCGCGAGGAGATAATGCGAATCCTGCTCATCTTTAGCTTTCTTCGGGTCGATGCGGGTACTAATATCAAATATCATATCCATCCTCCGTCAAAATCTATTATTGAGCCCGTAAGATAACTCGGGCTTTTTATTAAGTTTAAGATAAGGTCGGCAACTTCCGAAGGCTTAGCCATGCGTCCCATCGGGATTTCATCCGTAAGAGCTTCTCTTTCCTCTTCCGAAAAGCATTTGTTCATATCGGTATCGATAACACCGAGAGTTACTGCATTTACCTGAATATTGGAAGGAGCAAGCTCCTTGGCAAGCGCTTTGGTAAAAGTATTAAGACCGCCCTTGGTTGCGGAATAGACCGTTTCGCAGGAAGCACCGACGACACCCCACATTGAGGAAACATTGATTATATGCCCTGCTTTTCTGTTAACCATCGACGGAATAACTGCTCTTGATGTGTATATGGAAGCAATCAGATTGGTATTAAC
>JAGAAH010000080.1 GCA_017615375.1 Lachnospiraceae bacterium
GTCTCTGACCGATCATCATGTACATACCTCTTGCAGAGTGGTTATCCTTAGGGTTAGCCTTTAAGTGCTCTGTAAGCTCCTGAATACGAGCTGTAAGAACAGCTACTTGAACTTCGGGTGAACCTGTGTCGCCTTCGGTTCTTGCATACTCTTTGATAATTGCCTGCTTTTTCTCTTTAGAAATCATTTCTTAATCCTCCTATGTTTCTAAAATCGCCGTTTCCAAAGTCCTAAGTCGGAGTGTCTTAAAACCTTGAAAAAGGTTATCGGTTACATCTGTGCATATTCACAGACCTTGAGTATCTTACCATAAGAAGACAAGAAATGCAAGCGTTTTAGGAATTTATGCGCTATATGGAAATATTCAAAGTTTTTTAGTTATTTTCGGTTCCTTTGGCATATCTGATGAGAGAAACGTAGTGTCTGTCATAATCCGTTCTTTCTTCGACGAATATGGTATTATCATCCTCAAGCCATGCGCTCTCTATATAATCGCCGTCGTCCCCGCGCGAAGCTGTAACATCCATCAGTTCCGAGGCACCGTAATTATCGACATACACAGTGATAATCTTAGACCTATTGGTTTCTTTATCATACCTGATTGCGAGTATTCTGTAATCGTCTGTCACGCCAAGCGGATGCTCTTCAAACTTATAATACTGCATCGGGTATTCATCAACAACCTTAAGATTAGTAGCGTCATATACCACATGCTTTATGTAGTCAGTGTTCCACAGAAGCGCAACAACATTCCCGTCAGGACCCTTCGCAATATAGGTAATTTCTTTGTCCGTTACTGTCGAGATCAGATTCAAATTCTCGTCATACAAAGAAACCGTGTTGCCGTCACTGAAAATTGCAACCTTCCCGCTCTCCGTCACAATCCCGTCAACCGATAATCCCTTGTAAAAAGAATAATCTAACGGTACCTTATCAATCAGTTCTCCGTCATAATTAAAAGAAGCCAGATAATGTTTAATCTCTGCCTTATTATACGAATCTTCGCCATCGGTCATCTTAGCACAAAACAGGTATGCATATATCTTACTTTCAGTTGCACCGACAATTCCCTGAATTCCGGCATAAGGATATTCTGCATCGTCAGACTTTATCGTAAATACAGTCCTGTTCTCTCCGTCCTTGTCTGCATAGCCCCAAACGTAATCAAACAGCACACCTTCGTAATCCACATAATCAATGTCGGTTTCTATGGCTCTGTTACAGCAAAAGAAAACTTTGTCTGAACTTATATCGATATCTGTGGTTTCATAGCCGCTTTCTTTTACAAAATTAAGCTCTTCTCCGTCAAAAACAGTTTCGGGATTGTATGAAAAATCGATTTCAGGGTCAGGATGCAATGCCGCCTGTTCGTTTAAGTCTGTGCGCTCGCCGTTGTACAGAATGTATTTCACGTCGCTCCACGCCGTGTTCGGCTTCGTATAATAGCCGTATTTGCCCCGCGTCCCATCCCATTGATATATCTCGAAGTCCGTATTGAGTCCGGGCACGTCTATATCAATATGCCAGTATGTCTTCATATTGTCATCAAAATCAAAACTAAGCTGTGCGGCTGTAGCAAATCCGCCTACGGGTCGTTCAACCACATCTTTTTCATCAACATACACCGGCGTAAGCTCCAGGCCACGAAGAATTTCCATAACCTTGTGAATCTCTTCTTTGTCCCTCAATGTGTATACTATGTCGCGTTCAACGGTGGATATCCCAATTATTTCGTCCTCATGCTCCAAAAGTTCATCAAGCGCCGGATACGAAGCCAGTCGTTCCTGTTCTTTCTGCGTTTCTTCCTTCCGTGTTCCGATATATGTAACTGAATAAACCGCTACATAAATCGCCAAAACCGCCAATATCAAAATGCTGAAGAATCGCATTTCCTTATCACTGTTGCTCATATTTACCCCTCACTTCCGCTATGCCTGCTTCGGCACATGCGCCCCGTTAAAATTTACAACCGATACAAGTTTCCCCAGGTCATCTGTCACCCTCACTTCGTAGAAGCAATTGGTGCGACCGTCCTTGTAGAGCTTCGCCTCCGCATATAAAGTCGTGCCCTTTGTAGCATTCATGAAACTTGCCTGCCCCACTACGCTCACCGTAGCCACTGCCTTATCAAAATTCGATGCCACAGCAAAAGCAAAATCCGCAAGCGTATATATCGCGCCGCCCATCACGCCGCCGTAAGCATTCCTGTGGTCAGGCGTAAGCTTCAGACTGCACTTTGCATAGTCATCGCCCACTTCATCTATCACCGCCCCTGTAAGTTTGGTAGCGTACAAGTCTTTAGAAAACACTTCTCTTGCTTCTTCAAGTTTACCCATAATCATGCTCCGTTTGTAGTTTCTTTTTTCTGTAACAATTCTATCATGCGAATTTTCACGCTACAATCCAATGATTCTTTGAATTGTCTAAACATCTCTTAATATTTTATTAAGCGAGCGTTTTCACACAAATCGTTTTTTCATGGTAATAGATTATTATTCATTTTTGACGATTATTATCTATTATTTTTAGGGCATGAGAAAAGAAGGCAATAGATAAGAAAGCGTTTTCTCAAATGTTTATCCA
>JAGAAH010000081.1 GCA_017615375.1 Lachnospiraceae bacterium
TAATTTCATTCCGAAGTCGCATAGTGAGCGAATGTACGAAGCTTGCAGATCGACTAAGAGACTGTGTATATTCGATAATGCAAATCATGCCGAGTCTTATTATGTAAATCCTGACAGGTATATGGAAGAGACAAGCGCTTTTCTAAAGGATATAGGCATTATCTAGGACTGCTACTCTTTTCAAAGGTGATTATTAGTAGTATACTAATATAGTTTAGGATAATATTTTATTGTGGGATATTGGGGATTATGGATCTTAATAAAGCAACAAGCAAAAAAGCTATGATTGCTTTGATTGCAACGCTTGCGTGGCCGACTATCTTAGAGCAGTTTTTGCAGACGATAGTTGTGTATGCGGATACCGCGATGGTAGGCAAGCTTGGAAAAGAAGCATCTGCGGCGGTAGGACTTATCACGCCGGTTACATGGCTTACGAATGCGCCTGCGTTCGCGCTCGGAATAGGTGTTATGGCATTTATTGCGAGAAAAAACGGCGCAAAAGATTTTAAAGACGTAAAGACGGCAGCGGTTCAGGGTATCTACCTTGCGATGATGGTAGGTGCCGTAATCAGCGCTTTTATGATGATAACAAGTCCGTTCCTTCCTTACTGGATGGGCGGAGACGGCGTTGTAGCAGAAGGGGCTTCTGCGTATCTTCTTATAACCGGTGCGGGTTTTATTTTCCGCTCTCTTGATATGGTTATAGGATGTATGATTCGCGGCACCGGTGACACAAGAACGCCGATGATAGTAAATCTTGTTATGAATGTTGTCAATATTGTCGGCAACTTCATATTCATCTATCCGACGAGAATGATGAGTATCTTCGGCGCATCCGTTAAGGTGTACGGCAGTGACATGGGTGTTGCGGGTGCGGCACTCGGAACTACGGTGTCTGCAGTATTTGGCGGAATCGTAATGCTTATAGTTTTGTGGAAGAATGGAGTGCTTTCTCCACATAAGCAAAGTAAGCGTATTAACGGTAACATAATGTACCAGTGCGTGCGTGTCGGATTGCCGCTTGCTTTGCAGCGAATTATAGTATTTACGGGATATGTGGTATTTACTTCGGAAGTTGCGGAACTTGGAACCGTGCTTTTGGCAGCTCATTCCATTGCAATCACTGCGGAAGAGATGGTATATATTCCGGGATTCGGTATGCAGGAAGCGGGATCTGCGCTTATCGGTAATGCCATGGGATATGGCGACGAGAAACGAATGGATAGGCTTTCAAGAATGCTTATTCTTATAACGGTTCTTATTATGA
Source organism: Lachnospiraceae bacterium (assembly GCA_017615375.1). Lineage (GTDB taxonomy): Bacteria > Bacillota > Clostridia > Lachnospirales > Lachnospiraceae > XBB1006. The sequence goes on from JAGAAH010000081.1 coordinate 1,268, forward strand.
CGGTTACGGGAAGCCTTTTATTTGCGTTCCCGGGACAATTAATGAGTATATTTACGGGTGATGCGGAGGTTATAGCGAACGGTATAATCGTTCTCCGCATGGTTGCGGTATCCGAGCCTATATATGGCGCTCTTATCATGATAGAAGGTATCTTTAACGGAGTCGGTAACACTAAGACCACATTCCGCGTCGGAGTATGTACGATGTGGATAGTAAGAGTTTTCATGGCATATATCTGTATTCACGTATGGCATCTTGGACTTATTGCCGTATGGACATGTATGATTGCGGAGAATGTAACGAAGGCCACAATACTTGGAATATTATATTTACGCGGAGTCTGGAAGAAAGGCGCCGTTAAATACAGTTAGGAGATAGATTATTATGAATATAGTTGTTTTGGCAGGCGGATTAAGTACGGAGCGCGATGTATCGCTCGTATCTGCCAAAGGAATAAGAGATGCATTGAGAAGACGCGGACATAAGGTTTGTCTTGTTGATGTGTTCTACGGATTCGGTAAAAGAGGCGATGACATAACCGGAATTTTCGATAGGGCAGAGTCTCTGGACCACGAAATTAACGCGATTCCGACGGATGCACCTGACCTTGAGAAGATTAAGTCATTAAGAGAAGATAAGTCCGATGTATTCTTCGGACCTAATGTAATAGAGATTTGTCGTATGGCTGATATAGTATTTATCGGGCTTCACGGCGCACAGGGTGAAGACGGTCGCGTGCAGGCAGCATTTGACTTATTCGGTATCAAGTATACAGGAACTGATTATTTAAGCGCAGGCATTGCGATGGATAAGGAGCTTACAAAAGAGTTCTTCGAGCGCGAAGGAATTCCGACTCCAAAGGGAGTAGTTGCCGAGAAAGGCAAGAAGTACCTTGATTTTAAAGAGACAGGTCTTACGATTCCGTGTATCGTTAAGCCGTGCTGCGGCGGTTCGTCGGTAGGTACAACCATAGTTAACAGTGAAGCGGATTATGTAAAAGCGCTTAACGAAGCGTTTAAGTATGAAGACCGCGCGATGGTCGAGGAATTCGTTAAGGGAAGAGAGTTTTCCGTTGCGGTTGTAGAGGGAAAAGCATACCCTGTTATTGAAATCGCACCTAAGGAAGGCTTCTACGATTATAAGAATAAGTATGCGGCAGGTTCTGCTGTTGAGACATGCCCTGCCGATATCCCTGATGATATAGCTAAGAAAATGCAGGAATATGCGGCAAGAGCTTTTAAATGCTTAAGATATAAGACCTATGCAAGAATGGATTTCCTTCTTGGAGAAAACGGCAGAATAGTGTGCCTTGAGGCCAATACCTTACCGGGTATGACGCCTACATCGCTTCTTCCACAGGAGGCAGCGGTTCTTGGCACAGATTATGACAGTCTTTGTGAGTATATTATTAAGATTTCACTTGATAAGTATAAGAAATAGGAGAGAATATGCTTAATTTAAGCGTAAGAAACATCGTAAAAGCAGTTGGCGGCGAGTATCACGGCCCGATTGAACTTATAGACAGAGAAATAACGGGAGTATCGAAGGATAGCCGCGAGATTGAAGAAGGATACCTTTATATTCCGTTTGTGGGAGAGAGAGCCGACGGACATGCGTACATTCCGCAGGTATTCGAAAAGGGCGCGTTAATCACTTTTTCCGAGCGAGAATTACAATTGGACGTGCCGTATATTAAGGTTAATTCATCCGGAGAAGCGTTAAAGAGCCTTGCAGCTTTCTATCGCAAGGGGCTTAAGACGCAGATTATCGGAATAGTAGGTTCTGTCGGTAAGACTTCAACCAAGGAAATGGTTGCGTCGGTACTTGAGCAGAAATTTAAAGTACTTAAGACGGCAGGGAACTTGAATAACGAGATAGGAATGCCGCTTACACTTCTTAATATAAGAGAAGAGCACGAAATCGCCGTTGTTGAGATGGGAATCTCCGATTTTGACGAGATGACGAGACTCGCTCAAGTTGCAAGGCCTGATATGGTTATAATGACCAATATTGGTGAGTGCCATCTTGAGAACTTAAAGGATAAGGCGGGAGTGCTTAAGGCCAAGTCGGAAGTAATCCCGTATATTAAAGATTACGGTGTATTAGTTCTAAATGATGATGACGAGTATCTGACAACAATTAAGGATGATCGTCGAATCGAAGTACTTAGATACGGAATTAAGTCGGGAAATGTGTTAAAAGCTAAAGCCACCGAAGTTACACCTGACGGAAGCAACGGTATTTCCTTTAAGCTTACGCTCGGTAAAGAAGAAAGAGATGTAACGATTCCGATTCCGGGCGAGCATAATGTATATAATGCGCTTGCGGCAGCAGTTATAGGTGCTGTTAATAAGCTTAATATAGACGAGATTAAGGAAGGCATCGAATCAATCAAGACATTAAGCGGACGTAATAACAAGATTGAGGCTAACGGTATTACGATATTCGATGATTGCTACAATGCGAATCCGGTATCCATGAAAGCAGCGTTATCCGTTCTTAAAGATGCAAAGGGTAGAAAAATTGCGGTTCTCGGCGATATGGGAGAACTGGGAGATACGACTGAAGAACTTCATTACAAAGTCGGAGAGTATGCCGGAACTTGCGGAATAGATATGATAGTGTTATCGGGTACGCTAAGCCGTAAGATAGCGGAAGGCGCTTTGACGGCTAATCCTATGCAGATGGTATGTCACTTTGATTCGGTTGATGAGATGACGGAGTTTCTTAAGGAAGAAAAGAAGTCCGGAGATACCATACTTGTCAAGGCATCACATTTTATGAAGTATGAAAATGTTGTTGAGGCATTGAAGAAAGAAAAGGTTTAGGAGGGTTATTATGAAGGTAAAAGAGTTAGAGAAGATTTTTAAAGACACCGATTTTGTACATATGAGCGGCTCGAGAGAAGAGAAGGAAGTAGCCGAATACTTAAGAGATCGTTGCAAAGATATGGGCGTTAAGGCTTCACTCGAAAGCTTTGAAGTAGAGATGTCCAAGATGGAAGATTTCATTCTTACATGTGATGGTAAGGAAATCATGTGCGAGGCATTTAACTGCTGCGGAAGCGGTGAAGTTACAGGCGAAGTTTACTATATGCCTGCAACGGACCCTGTATCGATTGCAGGTGCAAAGGATAAGATTGTATTGATGGACACCTCCGGAATCGGCTACTTTGCTTATCAGGATCTTGTGAAAGCAGGAGCAAAGGCGATTTTATTCAGATACGGTAATGTATATCATAGAAATGATGATATTGATGTAAGAGACCTTAGAGCTGCAGTTGTAGGCGAATCAAAGAAGCTTCTTTGCGCGATGATTAATTCACGCGATGCAATCAAGCTTGTTAAGGCAGGCAATAAGACCGTTACATTAAAGGTTAAGCAGGAAGAATATAAGGGCAAGTCACATAATGTTGTTGCAACCATAGAAGGACAGCGTGATGAGTACATTGTATTAACGGCACATTATGACACCACATCGCTTTCACACGGCGCATATGATAATATGACAGGATGCGCTACACTTCTTCATATCATGGAGAAATTTGCAAAGAAGAAGCCGAATTACGGTTTGAAATTCGTATTCTGCGGAAGCGAAGAGCGCGGCTTACTCGGTTCTAAGGCATTCGTGAAAAAGCATGAGAAAGAGCTTGAAAAGTTCGCATTAAACGTTAACATCGATATGGTAGGTTCAATCATGGGTAAGTTCCTTGCGTGCGTATCTGCGGAAGATAAGCTTGCACATTACATTTCTTATATGGGTGCGGAATTAGGATTCCCGGTAGCAACGAAGACCGGAGTATATTCATCTGATTCTACACCGTTTGCCGATGCGGGAGTACCGGCGCTTTCATTTGCACGTATGGCAGCAGGAGACGTTGCTTCATTCCATAGTAGATACGATACCATGGCACTTCTTTCCATGAAGCAGCTACTTGCCGATTCGGAATTCGTTGTAAAGTTCGTAGAGAGAATGGCAAACAGCGCATGCATCCCTGTATCTCGTGAGATTCCTGAGAATGTTAAGAAGGAACTTGACGAGTACTTATTCAGAAAGAGAAGAAAATAATTAATAATAAAAGCACATTAATTGAAAGGTAATTAATATATGGAAAGCTACAATCATAAAGTAATAGAGAAAAAGTGGCAGAAGTACTGGGAAGAGCATGAGACCTTTAAGACTGACATGCATGATTTTTCTAAGCCTAAGTATTATGCACTCGATATGTTCCCGTATCCATCCGGAGTAGGCCTTCATGTAGGACATCCGGAAGGCTATACGGCAACGGATATCATGAGCCGTATGAAGAGAATGCAGGGATATAACGTCCTTCATCCTATGGGATACGATTCGTTCGGACTTCCTGCAGAGCAGTATGCCGTACAGACAGGCAATCATCCTGCAGGATTTACGGAGAAGAATATTAAGACATTCGAAGGTCAGTTAAAGGAACTCGGATTTGACTTTGACTGGTCTAAAGAGATTGCAACATCGGACCCTAAGTATTATAAGTGGACGCAGTGGATCTTTAAGCGTCTCTACGAAAAGGGATACGCGAAGTATGTTGATATGCCGGTTAACTGGTGCGAGGAATTAGGAACCGTTCTTTCAAATGATGAAATCATTGACGGTAAATCAGAGCGTGGCGGCTATCCTGTTGTCAGAAAGAATATGAAGCAGTGGGTAATCGACCAGCAGGCATTTGCAGAAGAGCTTCTTGACGGTCTTAATGAAGTTGACTGGCCGGAATCTACTAAGGAAATGCAGAGAAACTGGATCGGTAAAAGCACCGGTGTTGAAGTTGACCTTAAGATTGTAGGTGGCGGTGAGTTCTCGATATTCACAACCTGTATCGAGACAATTTACGGTATCACTTTTATGGTACTTGCGCCTGATAGTGAATTAACCGCATCCTTACTTGACAGAGTTGAAAATAGAGCAGAAGCAGAGGCTTATATAGCAGAGACTGCAAAGAAGAGCGATATGGACAGAACTGAACTTAACAAGGGTAAGTCCGGATGTCCGTTAAAGGGAATCTATGCGATTAACCCTGTTAACGGTAAGGAAGTTCCGATATTTATCGGTGATTTCGTACTTGCATCATATGGTACCGGTGCAGTTATGGCTGTTCCTTCGCATGATCAGAGAGACTTTGAGTATGCCATTGCGCATAACATTCCGATGATTCAGGTAATCGATGGCGCAGACGTATCGGAGCATGCTTTTGAGAAGCAGGATTACCTCGGTAAGGGCTGCAAGCTTATGAATTCCGAGGAATTTACGGGAATGACCGTAGAAGAAGCCAAGGAAGCAATTACCGTTAAACTGGAGAAGATGGGTGTTGCAAGAAGAACGGTTAATTATAGATTCCGTGAGTGGATATTTGCCCGTCAGCGTTACTGGGGCGAGCCTGTTCCTTGTGTATATACCGATGACGGTAAGATTTACTTCCTTCCTGATGAAGAATTACCGCTTGTACTTCCTGAACTTGAAGATTATAAGGGAAGAAACGGTAAGGCTCCGCTTGAGAATGCAACAGAGTGGAAGAAGTATGATAAGAACGGTATTAAGGGCGTTCGCGAGACCTCTACAATGCCGGGTTCTGCAGGTTCATCCTGGTATTATATGAGATACATCGATCCTCATAACGATGAGAAGTTTGCGGATTACGAGCTTCTTAAGCATTGGCTCCCGGTTGATCTCTATGTAGGTGGTCCGGAGCATGCGGTAGGACACCTTATGTATGCAAGAATCTGGAACAGATTCCTCTATAACGAGGGATTGTCTCCTGTTAAGGAGCCTTTTAAGAAGCTTGTACACCAGGGTATGATCTTAGGTGAAAACGGAATCAAGATGGGTAAGAGATATCCTGAATTCGTTGTAAATCCGAGTGACGTAGTAGAAGAGTATGGCGCAGATACCATGAGACTTTACGAGATGTTCATGGGACCATTGGAAGTATCGAAGCCTTGGAAGAAGGATAATGTAATGGGCGCTAAGCGTTTCATTATCCGTGTATGGAACTTCTTTACGGAAGGCGAGAATATAGTAGACGGTGACGTACCTGAACTTAAGAAGGTATATCATCAGACGGTTAAGAAGGTAACATCGGACTTTGAACAGCTTGCTTATAATACGGCAATAAGCCAGATGATGATCTTCGTAAATGAGGTATATAAGGTTGGAAAGTGCCCGAGAGAGTACGCAGAAGGTCTTATCAAGATGCTTTCGTGCATCTGCCCTCATGTAGGCGAGGAAATTTGGCAGATTATGGGACATAACGATACAATCGCTTATGAATCATGGCCTAAGTACGATGAGGCTGCAACGGTTGATAATACGGTTGAGATTGCGGTACAGATTAACGGTAAGACAAAGGCTACCGTAGCACTTGCCAAGGATTGCGATAAGGATAGCGCGATTGCGGCAGGTAAGGAAGTACTCGGCAATAAGCTTACCGGTGAGATCGTTAAGGAAATCTATGTACCGGGACGCATCATAAACATCGTAGTTAAAGGATAATATAAAACAGACAGAAGCTCAGAACAACAATTGTTCTGAGCTTCTTGTATAAGTTTCGTTATTTGATTGAGTCATATAATTCCTGCACTTTGCCATGGCAGTAGTCGGCGAGGTGCTTCTTTTGCTCTTCGTCGAGAGATGCGATATCAATCGGTTCTCCGAATGCTACATGTACTTGACCCTTACGCATGAACGGTGAATGATCTTCGAAGACCTTGCGGGTTCCGGCAACTGCAATCGGAACTATAGGGCAACCGGTCTTAGAA
>JAGAAH010000082.1 GCA_017615375.1 Lachnospiraceae bacterium
AAGAGAAGAAGAACGTCATGCTCAGTATGAAGAGTATTCGAGCCAGCAGCATGAAGTTGTAACCGGTATTGTACAGAGAGTTGTAGGAAAGAATGTTAAGATTAATCTTGGCAAGATTGATGCAACTTTAACCGAAAATGAAATGATTCACGGTGAAGTATTAAAACCGACCGACAGAATTAAAGTATATGTTCTTGAAGTTAAAGAAGGTTCTAAGGGACCACAGGTACTTGTATCAAGAACTCATCCGGAACTTGTAAAGAGACTTTTCGAATCGGAAGTTACGGAAGTTCATGACGGTACCGTTGAAATTAAGGGAATTGCAAGAGAAGCAGGTTCCAGAACAAAGATTGCTGTATATTCGGCAAACGAGGATGTTGATCCGGTAGGAGCTTGCGTAGGTGTTAACGGTTCAAGAGTTAATGCGATTGTTAATGAACTTAAAGGCGAAAAGATTGATATTATCAACTGGAACGAGAATCCGGCTATCTTAATTGAAAACTCATTGAGCCCTGCAAAAGTAATTTCCGTAATTGCAGATGCTGATGAGAAGGTAGCCAAAGTTGTAGTTCCTGATTATCAGTTATCACTTGCAATCGGTAAAGAAGGTCAGAATGCAAGACTTGCAGCTAGACTTACAGGATTCAAGATTGATATTAAGAGCGAGACTCAGGCAAGAGAAGCCGGAGACATCCTCGATTACGATGAGTATGACGAGTACGATGATGATGAAGAGTACTATGATGAGGATGGCGAATACTACGACGAGAATGAAGAGTATTACGACGAAAACGAAGAATACTACGATGACGCCGAAGGAGAAGGTGGAAACGACGAAGACAAGTAATAATAAAACTCCACTTCGTATGTGTATATGCTGCAGGCAAATGATATCACAGAAGGAATTGATAAGAATAGTCAAGTCCAAAGATTGTGAGATTAAGATTGCGGCGGACAATAAGACAAACGGAAGGTCGGCATATTGCTGCAGAAATACCGAGTGTATCGAAAAGGTTATCGGAAAGCATATGTTGGACAAACAGTTTTCGATGTCGGTTCCGGATTCCATATACGAAGCGTTGAAAAAGGAGATGAATTAATCGTATGCAAGATAAAGTCCTATCGCTTTTATCCCTTGCAACCAAAGCGGGGAAAGTAGTTAGCGGCGAATTCATGACGGAAAACGAGATTAAATCCGAAAATGCATGCCTTGTAATATTGGCAAGCGATTGCTCGGATAATACGAAAAAGAAGTTCAAGGATATGTGCGATTACCGGGATATAAGACTTATTGAGTATTCGAACAAAGAAGAACTTGGCAGATTTATCGGCAAGGAATTCAGGGCTTGTGCAGCGGTATTGGATCATGGTTTTGCAGCGAGTATTCTTAAACAACTTGAAAATTCTAACGATTAAACGGAGGTATATACGTGTCTAAGATAAAAGTACATGAACTTGCAAAGGAATTAAATGTTGCGTCATCGGTAGTCGTTGATTACTGCAAGAGTCATAATATTCCGGCAAATACGGCCAATAATGCTCTTGAAGAAGATGTCGCAGATTCTATAAGAAAAGGCTTTAAAAATGCAGCCAAAGCCGATATAAGGCCTGCAGCAAAAGAACCTGCAAAGGCAAAGGAACCGGTAAAAGAAGTTGCTAAGGAAGCAACAAAAGAAGTAAAGAAAGAAATTAAGAAAGAGGAAGCACCTGCAAAAGCTCCGGCGGCCGAAGAGAAAAAGTCTGAGGATAAAGCTCCGGAACATAAGAAAAAAGCCAGCATTGCAGCTGTATATAATCCTCAGTTCAGTAATAACCCGGGCGCAAAGAACGGCAAAAAGAAGGTTATGAGCGGTGTAGGAAACCGTCCTGATGAAAAGAGACGTCCGCCTGTAGGTCCTAACGGTGAAAGAAGACCGGTTAGACCTCAGGGTGAAGGTATGGCAAGACCGGTAGCACCTAATGCAGGTGCCCAGGAAAGACCGGTTCAGAATAGACCTGTAAATGCTGAAAAGCCTGTAAATGCTGAAAGACCTGTTAATACAGAAAAACCTGTCAATGTTGAAAGACCTGTAAATCAGGAAAGACCTGTAAATCAGGAGAGACCTGTAAACACAGAAAGACCTTTCAATCAGGACAGAAACGGACAGCAGGACAGACCGAGAAGAGATTTTAACAAAGATCAGTCTAACGGCAGAGAAGGTGGCAGACCATTTAACAGAGACGGCCAGGGTAATCGTGACAATCGTGATAATCGCAATAAACCGTTTAATAAAGATGGCGGAAGACCTTTTAATAAAGACAACGACAGAAGAGACAATAACAGAAGAGATAATCAGGGCAGAAACAGACTTGACGGTGAAATCGATCGTATGAACCGCAATTCCGAGGCAGCAAGTGAGGAAAAGCCTAAGGACAGAGAGCAGAGAAGATTTAATTCCAAGCCTCAGAAACCTACTTACGGTCAGCAGAAGGAAAAGCATTCCGAGAACTTCTTCCAGCTTGAGAAAGTTGCAAAGAAGAAGAATCATGGACCGAAGCATGAAACCGTTGATACGGACGAAGTTAGAACAATCGTGCTTCCTGATACGCTTACAATAAGAGAACTTGCCGATAAGATGAAGAGACAGCCTTCCGAAATCGTAAAGAAGCTCTTTATGCAGGGTAAGATTGTCAACGTTAACCAGGATATCGATTTTGATACGGCAGAAGAAATTGCATTAGAGTTTAACTGCATCTGTGAACATGAAGTTAAAGTAGATGTTATCGAAGAGCTTTTACGCGAAGAGGATGAAGATGCTGCAACAATGACAACACGTCCACCTGTAGTCTGCGTAATGGGACACGTAGACCATGGTAAGACTTCTCTCCTTGATGCAATAAGAGATACACATGTAATCGACAGAGAGGCCGGCGGTATTACACAGCATATCGGTGCTTCTGTTGTTACGATTAACGGCCAGAAGATTACTTTCCTTGATACACCGGGTCATGAAGCATTTACCGCAATGCGTCTTCGTGGTGCAAAGTCAACTGATATCGCAATTCTCGTAGTTGCGGCTGATGACGGTGTAATGCCGCAGACAGTTGAAGCTATAAATCATGCGAAAGCAGCCGGTATTGAAATTATCGTAGCTATCAATAAGATTGATAAGCCTTCGGCAAATATCGATAAGGTTAAGCAGGAGTTATCCGAATACGAACTCATCCCTGAAGATTGGGGCGGAAGTACGGTATTCGTTCCGGTATCTGCGCATACTCATGAAGGTATCGATACATTACTTGAAATGGTGCTTTTGACAGCTGAAGTACTCGAGCTTAAGGCTAACGCAAAGAGACTTGCAAGAGGTCTTGTAATTGAAGCCAAGCTTGATAAGGGACGTGGTGTTGTTGCAACACTTCTTGTACAGAAGGGTACGCTTCATTCGGGAGATCCTATTGCCTGCGGTAGTTCGTATGGTAAGGTAAGAGCCATGGTTGACCCTGTAGGACACAGAGTTAAGGAAGCAGGTCCATCAATGCCTGTTGAGATTATCGGTCTTAACGAAGCTCCTAATGCAGGTGATACATTCGTTGCATTTGATAATGAGAAAGAAGCAAAGAACTTTGCAAATGTATTTATTTCTCAGAATAAGGAGAAGCTTGTAGAAGAGACCAAGGCTAAGATGAGTCTTGATGATTTGTTTAATCAGATTCAGGCAGGTAACCTTAAAGAACTTAATATTATCGTTAAGGCAGATGTTCAGGGTTCTGTTGAAGCCGTTAAGACATCACTCCTTAAGCTTTCAAATGATGAAGTTGTTGTTAAGGTAATTCATGGCGGTGTAGGTGCAATCAATGAAAGCGATGTTAACTTGGCATCTGCTTCTAATGCGATTATTATCGGATTTAATGTACGTCCTGATGTACAGGCTAAGGCAACTGCTGACAGAGAAGGCGTAGATATAAGACTTTATAAGGTTATTTATAACGCTATTGAAGATGTTGAAGCTGCCATGAAGGGTATGCTTGATCCTATTTACGAGGAGCAGGTAATCGGTCATGCAGAGATAAGACAGATCTTCAAGGCATCGGGAATCGGCAACATAGCAGGTTCTTACGTACTCGACGGAAGATTCCAGAGAGGATGCAAGGTAAGAATTTCGAGAGAAGGCGAGCAGATATTCGAAGGAAATCTTGCTTCTTTGAAGAGATTTAAGGATGATGTCAAAGAAGTTAAGGCAGGATTCGAATGCGGTCTCGTATTTGAAGGATTCAGCGATATTCAGGAAATGGATATAGTTGAAAGCTACATCATGGTTGAGGTTCCGAGATAGGAAGTATAATTATGCGAAAGAACAGTATTAAAAATACAAGAATTAA
>JAGAAH010000083.1 GCA_017615375.1 Lachnospiraceae bacterium
CACAATCCGGATGGAATAAGAGTACTCGTTGACAGTATAAAAGCGCTTAACTTAAAAGATGTGACGTTATTCTTTTCAATGGTTAAAGAGAAGGATTACGTTCATTCCATTTCTTTATTGCTAAGCGGCGTTAATTTTAGTAAAATAATAATCACTGAGATAGAAGGATATCGTAAGCTTGATGCCGACGATATTGCAAAATGCTTTGAATCTTTAAAAGACCGCGTTATAATAGAACCGGATTTTGATAAAGCATATGAAAAAGCATTAAGTGAGTCGGAAGGCGGCACACTTATTTGCACTGGTTCTTTGTATCTTGTCGGCAATGTGCTGACAATTGAGCAAAAGAGGAGTTAGTATGATAGATTTTGAAGAGGAATTGAAGAAATTCAAACCAAGCCTTGAAGTTGAAGAAGCAGAAGAGGCAATTTACAACAAGAATCTGGATGATATGACGGATGTATTGCAGGAGATGCTTAAGGAAGCAAGAAGAGTTCAGAGATAGAGAGGATTTTACATATGAGTTCATATAGTAAAATTTTGCAGTTCTCGAACTTTTATTATAACAAGGGTCTTACTTGTGCCAACGTGCACGACATGTCCGGCGCAATTGATAATTTAAGTAAGAGTCTGCGATACAATAAGAATAATATAGATGCGAGAAATCTTCTCGGACTTTGTTATTATGAGATAGGCGAGTGCGTAGACGCTCTTCGTGAATGGGTTATTAGTATTAACTTAAAGAGCGAAGACAATATCGCTGCCGAGTATATCGATGATATACAGCCCGATATAACAAGAACGGGAAGGTTTAATCAGTGTGTAAAGAAATATAATCAGGCGTTAATCGATGCAAATCATCAGAACGAAGATTTGGCAATCGTTCAACTAAAGCGTGTCATCGGTATTAATCCGAAATTCATACGTGCGGCTTTGTTGCTTGCGCTTTTATATATACATAACGGACAGTACAAAGAAGCGATAAATGTCCTTGAAGGCGCAGAGAAGATTGATGCCAACAACACAATGCTTCGTCGCTATATGAAGGAAGCAAAGGAAGAGCTGGCGAAGAAGGAAGAGAAGAAGAATAAGGGCAAGAAGACGATTAATGATGACGGTACGGTTGCTTATATATCGGAGAACGATACCATTATCAAGCCTTCGCACTTTAGAGATAATGCGACGGTCAGCACGATGATTAATATTCTTTTCGGACTTATAGTCGGTGTGCTTATCGGTGTATTCCTTATAGTTCCCGGCGTTAAGCGCGAGGCATCGCGTGACAGTGCACAGAAGCTTGTAGAGGCCAATAACAATATCGCAACCAAGAATGCGGCGATTAAGGATTATCAGGCTAAGATAAGCGATCTTACCAAGAAGTTAAATGCATTAAACGATACGACGGAATCTTCCAATACCAATATGTCGTTCTACAAGAACTTGCTTGCCATGTATGTATCTTTTAATAATGGCGAGTACAGAGAAGCGGGCGAAGCTTTAAGTAAGATTAACGAAGATAATATAGAGAATGATTATAAAGAAGTTTATGAGAAGTTAAAAGCTCAGGTTAACGATAAATACTGCCAGATGCTTTATGCCGAAGCCGGCAGTAACTATAACCAGGGCAATTATGAAGAGGCAATCGGTACTTTCGAGAAGATTGTGCAGCTTAATCCGACATACGGTGACGGTAATGCGCTTTATTTCCTGGCTCAGTCGTATAGACTTACGGGTGACAATCAGAAAGCGATTACTTATTATCAGCGCTTGATTAATGAGTGCCCGGATTCGGCAAAGTTTGCCAATGCAAAGGCTCATCTTGAGCGTCTTACAAAATAAAACATAATTAAGAGTAATTATTATATAATGTGCCTTAAAGCCTGCAAAATTGCAGGAGAAGGTTTTTTAGGAGGATATTATGAGTGATTTTGAATTAGTTGTAATCGGTGCGGGCCCTGGAGGCTACGTGGCTGCAATTCGTGCGGCACAGCTCGGCATGAAGGTAGCGCTTGTGGAGAAGGACAGAGTCGGTGGAACATGTCTTAACAGAGGATGTATCCCGACTAAGGCGCTTTTACACTCTGCTAATACTTATGCATCAGCTGCAAGCTTCGAGACTTTGGGATTATCCGTATCCGGTATGACTTATGATATGAATAAGATTCATGACAGAAAGAAAGAGGTTGTAGAGACTCTTGTTAAGGGAGTTGAAGGCCTTGTTAAAGCTAATAAGATTGAACTTATCACAGGTAAGGGATTCGTTGAAAATGCCAATACCGTTAAGGTAACTTGTGCTGACGGCGAGAAGACAATTACAACGGATAAGATTTTAATCGCTGCAGGTTCATTCCCTGCACGTCCTCCGATTCCGGGTCTTGATCTTCCGGGAGTTGTAACTTCCGATGAAGTTCTTGAAGGCGAGCCAAAAGATTATAAGTCGATTATTATTATCGGCGGTGGCGTTATCGGTGTTGAGCTTGCAAGCTTCTATGCAGCTCTTGGTTGCAAAGTAACCGTAATCGAGGCGTTAGACAGACTTCTTGCCAATCTTGATAAGGAATTCGGTCAGAGCTTATCAATGCTTCTTAAGAAGAAAAACGTTAATGTATGTACTTCCTGTAAGGTTTCCAAGGTTGAAAAGGACGGAGATAACCTTAAGGTAACATATACGAATAAGAAAGAGGAAGAAGTTTCTGTATCTGCTGAAGGCGTACTTGTAGCAATCGGAAGAAAGCCTAATACGGCTGAGCTTTTTGCAGAAAGCTGCACTCCTGAGATTAACAGAGGTTTCATCGTTGTTGATGATAAGTATGAGACCAACATTAAGGGTATCTATGCAATCGGTGATGCTATAGGCGGTATTCAGCTTGCTCACAAGGCTGAGGCTGAAGGTCAGGCTGTAGTTGAGATGATCTGCGGTAACAAGCCTGAGGTTGATCCTCATTTTGTTCCAAGCTGCATCTATACGGAGCCTGAAATCGCATCTGTTGGTATGACTGCAGATGAAGCTAAGGAGAAGGGTATTGCCGTTAAGACGGGTAAGTACCTTATGAGCGGTAACGGAAAGTCCATCATCGATCTTCAGGAGAGAGGTTTTATCAAGGTTGTTGTTGATGAAGCAACCGATAAGCTTCTTGGTATGCAGATGATGTGTGGTCGTGCGACAGATCTTATTTCCGAGTACACTATGGCTATTGCCAACGGTATGACTCGTGCCGAGCTTCTTAAGGGTATGCGTCCTCATCCGACTTATTGCGAGGGTATATCCGAAGCGCTTGAGGCTGTGGAAGGAAAGTCGATTCATTCCGCACCGGCAAGAAAGTAGGTTTTAATATGGTTAGATAACCACGTTGTGGTGTAAGCGGGCGATTTTTGCCCGCTTTTTTATTACTTCTACGGGTGAATTTACATGGTTTATGGGATTTCCCGTAGTCTTTTCGGATACGGTTACGGGATAAATTGATGTGTCTTGAGGTTATCCCGTAGTCTTTTCAAGTATAATTACGGGATAATCGATATGTCATGGGGTTATCCCGTAGTCTTTTTAAGTACAGTTACGGGAGAATTGATATGAATATTGAATTATCCCGTAGTGGTTTGGGGTTGAGATACGGAGTGTATGATAATATGTTCAATTCATCCCGTAATATCATAGAATGACATTACGGGTTAAATAGAAGAGGGTAGTATATCACCCGTAGTATGTAAAACAAAAGGGAGGTTTTGGATGATGAATTATTACTTTATAAAAATTTTATTATTACTTTTGAGATAGAATATGGAAAAGGGATACGGGGTTTGATAAAATAGTATCAGTAAACGATTTCGGAGGGTGTATGACTGAGAAATTATATGATAAAGACGCGTACGCGAGCAAATTTAGTGCAAGCGTAGTGGAAATAGAGAAAACCGCTGACGGGAAGACGGTGATCGAGCTTGATAAGACGCTATTCTTTCCGCTTGAAGGCGGACAGAATCCGGATACGGGTGTATTAACGGATGCCGCAGGTAAGGAATATAAAGTCGTTGACGTTAAGATTAAAGACGATGTTATCACACATTATATAGAGGGTGATTGCAATCTCAAACCGGGTGATACGGTTTCGGGGAAGATAGACTTCGCACATCGCTTCGACCTTATGCAGCATCATTCGGGAGAGCACATCTTCTCGGGAATTACATATGGAAAGTACGGATATAACAATGTCGGATTTCATCTTACCGAGGAAATCTGCACGATTGATGTCGGAGGTCCTTTAAAGGAAGATGAAATCAAGGAACTTGAGTATCTTACGAATAAGGCAATATCCGAAAATGTTCCGATAATTACGGGATATCCGTCACAGGAAGAAATAGCAAAATTAGAGTATAGAAGCAAGAAAGAAGTCAAGGGACCGCTTAGAATAGTGGAAGTAAGAGGATATGACGTATGCGCCTGCTGCGCACCGCATGTAAGAAGCACCGGCGAAGTGGGATCATTCCATATCGTGAAATACGAAAACTATAAAGGCGGCGTAAGACTTACCGTAAAATGCGGACTTAGAGCCGTTAGAGAGTATCAGAATTATAGACAGATACTTACAGATACGGGAAGAGCACTTAGCAGTGCCAAGGAAGACCTTTACGCTAACGTTATGAAGCTTAAGGACGAAGTGGGTCGTATGCAGGCAGAACTTAATGCCCTTAAGGAAAAAGCTATAGCGGATAAGGTAGCCGCAATTGCTAACACCGATAAGCCAATCTGCTTACTTGAAGATGACATGGATGCGACATTGCTTCGCAATTATTGCAATGCACTTATGGAGAAGACAACATCACACGTCTTCATCTTGGTAAAGACAGCAACCGAAGGCACCTACCGCTTCATACTCGGCAGCAACACCGTCGATGTCGCCGCCCTTCTAACCGAAGCCAAGACCCATTTCACCATCAAAGGAGGCGGCCGCAACCCCCAAGTCCAAGGCACGGTGGAAGGCGATGCTCGTGGAATAATTGCGTACTTCAGTTAGTTGATACGTAGATAATCGCGAAATTGTATGGCAACAACGAAGGCAATTGATGACGGTCGGTACTTAGCTGCTGTATTTTAGCAGCTTATGTACCGCTACCGGAAATCGTTAGTGAGAACGTGCCTGAGTTGTGGCATACAATGAGCGATGTTTAATATATGCTAAATAGAAAAGGAGCAAGTTATGGAAGAAATCTTAAAAGTTGATAGTGTCCGCAAGACCTTCAAGCTGTCCTCCAAGCAGCAGAAAATCAACAAAACCAAAGAAAAAATCAAAACCGCCGTAGACGGCGTATCATTCACCTCGAACAGAGGCGAGATCTTCGGCCTCCTTGGCCCTAACGGTGCCGGAAAGACCACAACCTTACGAATGATAGCAACCCTTATCAAGCCTGATGAAGGCGAGATAGAAGTCAGCGGAATCTCCGTTAAGGATAACCCTACGGCAGTTCGTGAGAAAATAGGCTTCATGACAAGCGAGCTTAAACTTGAAGACTGGTTTACACCAAACTATTTATTCAATTATTTCTGCGAACTTCGCGGAATGGATAAGGCAACGACGGAAGCAAGAAAGAACGAGCTTTTTACCAAGTTCGGAATCGACAAGTTTGCGGAAGTTAAAGTTGCGGACCTTTCGACAGGTATGAAGCAGAAGGTGTCACTTGTAATCTCCATCGCACATGACCCTGAATTCGTAATCTTTGACGAGCCGACTAACGGACTTGACGTAATTACCGCCAAAGTCGTAACCGACTTCCTTGTAGAGCTTAAAAAGGATGGAAAGAGTATTATTCTTTCCACACATATCTTTGAGCTTGCAGAGAGACTCTGCGACAGAATCGGTATGATAGTCAACGGCAAGATGGTAAGAGTAGGCACACTTGATGAAATCAAGAACGGTAAGACTTTAGAGGAGAGTTTTTTCGATATATATGAAGAGATGGGAGGCGAATTCTAATGTTTAAAGCAGCATGGACAATTGCGAAGAAAGAATTCCATCATTTCTTCGGTGACAAGAGATTATTCTTCTCGGTTGTAGTACTTCCGGGACTTATTATGTACCTTATGTATACATTTATGGGCCAGTTCTTCACATCGGCATTTACGTCGGATGAGAAGTATGTGCCTGTATTCTACTGCGTAGATGCACCGGAATCCGCAAAGGCAATCTTCGACAATATGGATTGTACCGTAACATATATGGATGCGGATACGGATATTGAGCCGTATGTTACCATGATAAGCGACAAAGCGCTTGATTTACTCATCGTATATTCACCGAATTTCGACGAAGAAGTTGCGGCATATGACGCGACTTCCGGGGTAAAAGCGCCTCAGATAGAAGTTTACTATAATTCTTCGAATACAGAGTCGTCGACATATTATAACGTCGTATCCGAGCTTTATGCAGGATATGAAGCGACAATGACCAATAAGTTTGACCTTAACGGCGATGTGAGTAAGCAGTATGATCAGGCAACAGATGAGGATATGTTTGCGTCCGTTATGGGCGGCCTTATTCCGATGCTTCTTATAATGATGATGACATCATCATGTATGAGCTTAACCGGTGATGCGATTGCGGGCGAGAAAGAGCGCGGAACAATAGCGACACTTCTTGCAACACCTGTATCAAGAACATCAATCGCAATAGGAAAGATATTAAGTATATCTTTGATGGCGCTTATGAGTGCGGCCGTTACATGTACTGCGCTTATGGCATCACTTCCTAAACTTGTTGCCGGAATGGGCGACGTAAACATTGCCAATATGCTCGGCGTAACCGACTATATCGTGCTTTTTGCGGTAGTTATAACTACACAGTTGATGATAGTGTCTATTTTCTCTGTTATCTCCGCTATTGCAAAAACAATTAAGGAGGCAGGAGGATATTCCACTCCAATCTATATAGTATCGATGCTTGTGGCTATGTATGCAGGTTATATCGGGGCACGCAAAAACCTTTATATGTTCACAATTCCAATATACAATTCTGCTATGATACTAACCGAGATGTTTGGTTCGGGTTATGAAATTGCACAGGTAGGACTTACATGTGCGACCAATGTGTTGATAGCGGTTATATGCGTATATATCTTAACCAGACTCTTTAACAGCGAAAAGGTAATGTTCTCAAAATAGGAGGAGATTTATGCATACATTTCAGGATATGCCGGCGGAATTAATAGAAAGAGATCCTTTTACTGATTTTGGTGTCGATGGAGCGCTTCTTACATCAGGTGTAGGCGAGCGTGTTAATGCGATGACGATTACGTGGGGAACCATGGGAGTTCTCTTTAATATGAATGTTGTTACCGTATTCGTTGAAGATTCGAGATATACCAAGGAACTTATGGACTGGTCCGGTGTATTTTCCATAAGCTTCTTTGAAGGTAAGCAGAAGAGTTTGCTTAAGTACTTCGATAAGGTATCCGGAAGAAGAGAGAATAAGTTTGCGACTTCCGGTCTTACGGTTAATGAGCATAAGGGAATTCCGTTTGTTGATGACTGCTCTTTTGCCATAGTATGCAGACTTGTATGCAGAACCAAGATTAAGGAAGAAGATATAATCGATTCCGATGTTATTGCAAAGCTATACAGCGGTGATAACAAGGGCAATACCCATACAATGTATGTTGGCGAGATTGTTGATTTCCTTGCAAGATAATTTAATAAGAATCTTTTTAAAGCCTTCCCGATTATCGGGGAGGCTTTAATTGACAGATAAGATGCGCTTTAATATAATTAAATGTAGTTAAAAAAGGTGGTTAATTTGGCAATGATTTTTGATAGATTAGGCAAAAAGCTCATTACGGCTATGTCATGTGTGATTTTAATATCGGTTCTTCTTACGGGTTGTACGTTACCTAACCCTCGTGAGAAGGATGAATTGTCATATAGAACTGCCGGAATTAAGCAGATGAATAAGGGCGATTATAATCAGGCGTTAAGTGCTTTTCAAAAAGCGCTGGATAACAGTAACGGCCGTATATCTGATGTAGAGCTTGATATATGCTACTATAAAGCTTACTGCTTAATCAGAGTCGGAAAGAACGAAGAAGCTCTTTCAGTATATGATGCGATAATCGATTATGATAAGAATGCGTCTGAAGCTTATCTTTTGAGAGGACATCTTTATGCAGCGCTTGATGATAAAGATGCAGCTTTAAAGGATTATAATAAGGCTATCTCGCTTAATCCGAGAAGTTATTCGTACTGTCTTGCGGCATATCAGAACCTTATGTATGCCGGTGATATCAACGAAGCGGAAGATTACTTGCGAACGGGCCTTGAAATTAAAGCCGGAACGGCAGAGGAATACTGCTATCAGGGGCGCTTTTATCTATTATTAAAGGAATATGATGCGGCGAAGCTTGTCCTTAGCAAAGCCATGAATGAAGGTTCTGAAGAAGCCAAGTTATATATGGCTGCAGCGCTTCGCGAAATGGGACAGGAAGAGCAGGCATATGGTATATATGAGAATTACGTTAAAAGCCACAATGACGATGCTGAAGCTTTATATCAGATAGTTTCCATACTTACGGAGACGGGAGAGTACGAGAAGGCAATAAGCTATGCGGATGCGGCTATTGATGCTGCAAAGAACGACAATGAAAAGAAGAAACTTATGGAGAATAAGATATACTGCCTCGAGAAGTTATATATGTATAAAGAGGCAATCAATGCCGTAAGAACCTATCTTAAGTCTTATCCGGACGATCAGGTAATGGCGAAAGAATTGATATTCCTTAATTCGCGAATCGGTTCATCGAAGTAATCGGGGGTGAAAGCTTGGGTACACTATATGAAAACGCAGTTAAAGAGGAGAGAGTAATCTTGGTTGCCGTCTGTCAGGAAGAGGGCGACGATACAATGGATTCGGTAGAAGAGCTTGCGGATCTTTGCAAGACTGCCGGAGCAACGGTTGTGGGCAGGGTTATTCAGAACAGAGAGCAGCCACACCCGGGTTATTATGTGGGTACGGGCAAATTGGACGAGATCAGACAGATGATTGCGATTTACGATGCAACCGGAATTGTCTGTGATGACGAATTAAGCCCTGCACAGATTAAGAATCTGGAGAATGAATTACATGTGGCAATCCTTGACAGAACCCTTGTAATACTCGATATCTTTGCAAAAAGAGCAACAACGAGCGAAGGCAAGATTCAGGTTGAACTTGCACAGCTTCGATATAGAGCCACGAGACTTGTGGGACTTGGAAAGACGCTTTCGCGTCAAGGCGGCGGAATCGGTACGAGAGGTCCCGGAGAGAAAAAGCTCGAAGTCGACAGACGTACGATTAAGACGAGAATCTCGCAGCTTAAGGCGGAACTTGCGGATATTACGCGACATAGAGAGATAACGAGAAAGCAACGAGAGTGCTCACACACCAAAGTTGCAGCAATCGTAGGTTATACGAATGCCGGAAAGTCGACATTGCTTAACCACATGACCAAGGCAGAAGTACTTGAAGAGGATATGCTTTTTGCCACACTCGATCCTACGACAAGAGCTTTGACACTTACCGACGGTCAGGAAATTATGCTTACCGATACGGTAGGTTTCATAAGAAAGCTACCACATCATCTTGTGGAGGCGTTTAAGAGCACGCTTGAAGAAGCAAAGTATGCGGACTATATCATACATGTTGTGGATGCATCCAATCCTCAGATGGGAAAGCAGATGAAGATAGTCTACGATACTTTGGACAGTCTTGGCGTTAAGGATAAGAAAATTCTTACCCTTTTCAACAAACAGGATTTGGTGGTAGAAGATGAGATACTAAAGGACATCAAAGCCGATAAAACCTTGAGAATAGAGGCCAAACACGACATTGGTCTGGAAGCTGTCAAGGAGGTTTTGGAGGAGTTCTTGCGTTCGGAAAAAGTTCTTATCGAAAAAGTATTTCACTACGAAGATGCAGGTAAGATTCAATTAATTCGCAAGTATGGGGAATTATTGATTGAAGAATATCGAGAAGACGGCATTTATGTTAAGGCTTACGTACCGGCCGAAATGTACAACATATAGAAAATGCATTTTATTGTTTTACTAGATATTGTGTTTTTGCTATTGACACCTTGGGGTCACTTTGCTAATATATAGATATAACGGCAAAGGACCTTAAGGGTGTTTTTTTATTTACCCCAAAATGTAGTGCGGTCCGGTATGAAAGGAAAGAAAGTTTATGTTTGAAGTCGTAAAGAGAGATGGCCAGGTTGTAGATTTTACTATAGTTAAGATAAAAGACGCAATCGCCAAAGCTTTTACCGCAACAGGTAAGGAGTATAATGATGATATCATCGATATGCTTTGCTTAAGAGTTACTGCAAACTTCCAGGCAAAGATCGAGAACGGACAGATTCATGTGGAGGAGATTCAGGATAGCGTAGAAACTGTTCTTGAGCAGTCGGGATATACCGATGTTGCCAAGGCATATATTCTCTATCGTAAGCAGAGAGAGAAAATGCGTAATATGAAGTCCACAATCCTTGACTATAAGGAAATCGTTAATTCCTATGTTAAAGTTGAGGACTGGAGAGTTAAGGAGAACTCCACCGTTACATATTCCGTTGGAGGTCTTATCCTTTCCAACTCGGGTGCGGTTACGGCAAATTATTGGTTATCCGAGATTTACGATCAGGAAATTGCCGACGCTCATAGAAATGCAGATATTCATCTTCATGATCTTTCAATGCTTACAGGCTATTGTGCAGGATGGTCTTTAAAGCAGTTAATTAAAGAAGGCCTCGGCGGAATCCCGGGCAAGATTACATCATCACCGGCCAGACATCTTTCAGTACTTTGCAACCAGATGGTTAACTTTCTTGGAATTATGCAGAATGAGTGGGCAGGAGCTCAGGCATTCTCATCATTCGATACATACCTTGCACCATTCGTTAAGGTAGATAATTTATCATATTATGATGTTAAGAAGTGCATCGAGTCATTTGTATACGGTGTTAACACACCAAGCAGATGGGGTACTCAGGCACCATTCTCCAATATTACACTTGACTGGACAGTTCCGAACGATTTGGCAGAATTAAATGCTATCGTCGGTGGCGAAGAGATGGACTTCAAGTATAAGGATTGTAAGGAAGAGATGGACATGATTAACCGTGCATTCCTCGAGACAATGATTGAGGGCGATGCTAACGGACGTGGATTCCAGTATCCGATTCCTACATATTCCATTACCAGCAACTTTGACTGGTCAGATACAGAAAATAACCGTCTTTTATTTGAAATGACATCCAAGTACGGCACACCGTACTTCAGCAACTATATTAACTCCGACATGGAGCCTTCAGATGTTCGTTCCATGTGCTGCCGTCTTAGACTCGATCTTCGTGAACTTCGTAAGAAGTCCGGCGGATTCTTCGGAGCAGGCGAATCTACAGGTTCAATCGGTGTTGTTACCATTAACTTACCGAGAATCGCTTATCTTGCAACGGATGTTAACGATTTCTATAAGAGACTTGACTATATGATGGACCTTTCGGCACGTTCTCTTAAGATTAAGAGAGGTGTTGTAAGCAAGCTTCTTGATGAAGGATTATATCCTTACACAAGAAGATACCTCGGAACATTTGATAACCACTTCTCTACAATCGGTCTTGTAGGTATGAACGAAGTAGGTCTTAATGCAAAGTGGTTACAGAAGGATCTTTCTCATGAAGAGACTCAGAAATTTGCTCAGGATGTTCTTAATCATATGAGAGAAAGACTTTCCGATTATCAGGAATTATACGGAGATCTTTATAACCTTGAGGCAACTCCGGCAGAGAGTACGGCTTATCGTCTTGCAAAGCATGACAGAAAGCGCTTCCCGGATATTAAGACAGCAGGCAAGGAAGGCGATGTACCGTTCTATACCAACAGCTCACACTTACCGGTTGAGTACACGGATGACATCTTTACAGCACTTGATATTCAGGATGACCTTCAGACACTTTATACATCAGGTACAGTATTCCATGCATTCCTTGGAGAAAAGCTCCCTGATTGGAAGGCAGCTGCAAACCTTGTACGTAAGATTGCAGAGAATTACAAGTTACCTTACTATACATTGTCACCAATCTATTCAATCTGTAAAGAGCATGGATATCTTGCAGGCGAGCACTTTACATGTCCTCATTGCGGAGCACAGGCTGAGGTATACAGCCGTATTACGGGCTACTACAGACCTGTTCAGAACTGGAACGATGGTAAAGCTCAGGAATACAAGAACAGAAAGATTTACAGAAACCTTGAATATAAGGGAACCAAGACTCAGGCTACAGCACCTAAGTTAGTTACAATTACAGAGAACGATGTACAGATTCAGGATGAAGAGGTAGTAAGATATCTTTTCACAACCAAGACATGTCCTAATTGTGCACTTGCAAAGGAAACATTAAAGGACGTTAAGTATGTGCTTATCGATGCAGAAGAGAATGTAGAATTGGCACGTAAATACGGAGTTATGCAGGCACCGACACTTATAGTTATCGAAGGCCAGCAGGCAACCAAGTACGTCAATGCTTCCAATATCGCAAGATACGTAGAGGAGCAGTTGGTAAGACAGTAATTAAGATATTGATAGGGTTGCGCATGGCGCGCAGCCCTATTTTTCTATATAAAATTGCGGAGGATTAAAAATTGGGCGCAGAAGAGAGCATATTGATTAAAGGTGGTCGAATACTTGACCCGAAGAATAAAATCGATAAAACAGGCGATATTTTGATTAAGGATGGGAAGATAGCGGCAGTTTCCGATAATATTACGGAAGTTGCAGGGCGTGTCATTGATGCCAAGGGTATGTATGTTATGCCGGGACTTATAGATCTTCATGTACACTTAAGAGACCCGGGACTTACAGAGAAAGAAACGGTTGAGACAGGTTGCGCAGCGGCTGTTAACGGTGGTTTTACCACTATATTTGCCATGCCTAATACCAAACCTACTGCAGATAATCCCGAAATTATAAAAGATGTACAGGAGCGCGGTGCAAAGTCAGGTATTACGGTATACCAGGTAGGAGCAATTACAAAAGGGCAAAAGGGTGAAGAATTGTCCGATATAGAGGGAATGTTTAATGCGGGC
This sequence comes from Lachnospiraceae bacterium, assembly GCA_017615375.1. Lineage (GTDB taxonomy): Bacteria > Bacillota > Clostridia > Lachnospirales > Lachnospiraceae > XBB1006. Next base: position 13,100 of record JAGAAH010000083.1, read on the forward strand.
TGCATAGCTTTGTCCGAAGACGGAAAGTCGGTTATGAATTCCAATATATACAGGGATGCCATGCGACTTGCAGCAAAATACAATCATCCGATATTGGCACATTGCGAAGATATTAATCTTGTTAACGGCGGCGTTATGAATATGGATGAGAATTCCGAGCGTCTCGGTATGAAAGGCATAAGTAATGCGGTAGAAGATGTTATCGTTGCAAGAGATATTCTTCTTGCAAAAGAAACAGGAGCAACATTGCATCTTTGCCATTGTTCTACGGAAGACAGCGTCAAAATGGTAGAAGCTGCAAAGCGTGAAGGGATTAAAGTAACTGCGGAAGTTTGCCCGCATCATTTTACGCTTTCATCGGACGATATTGCGGTAGATGATGCAAATTATAAGATGAATCCGCCACTTCGTTCAAAAAAAGATGTAGAAGCCTTGAAAAATGGTCTTCATAGCGATATTATGGATGTAATATCTACTGACCACGCACCACA
>JAGAAH010000012.1 GCA_017615375.1 Lachnospiraceae bacterium
AAAATGCTATTTCGCATTTTCTTTGCTTCATACATTAATTCATCTGCCGTCTCGAGCATATCCTTAATCTTTCCGTTACCGTATGTCACACCAAAACTCATACTAAGGCTTACATTCGGATACTTATCAAGCGTAATCTCCGTAACTGCCTTACGCATCTGCTCCATTCTGTTTCGCAAGACATCTTCGGAAATATTCTTAAATATTATTAAGAATTCATCTCCGCCGTAGCGCACAACCACATCACTGCCGCGAACATTGGATTGCAGAGCATTCGCAACTGCAGCAAGGGCAGCATCACCGCATAAATGTCCGAAATGATCGTTAATATCCTTAAAATGGTCTATATCAGACATAACAAGAGCCTGGCAAAGTTGAATTTCAAGATAATCATCATAATACTTTCTGTTATTAACAAGTGTAAGCGAATCCTTATATATCTTATTCTTTCTTTCGATAATCGCCTGATGTTTCTCGGCAAAAGCGATTATTACCGTATTTTCATCTATACGAACAATACGTGTCTCACCATATATTCCGTGATTATTCCTGTATTCCTGCGAAATGCCCTGTCCATACTCAAGATGCTCTCTTATATAATTTCTATCCATTACTTGGCGCGCGATATCTCTGTCTTCCTCAAAGACGCCAATAGTTATGTACATATTAACCAACTCATCCCATAACGGCAATTCACCGGTCATGCCCGCCTCGGAAAAAAAAGATGCATTCGACTTTAATAAAGATACCTTACCGGTTTTAAGATCTGCCTCAAATATAGTGTTGTATCCATACATAAGTGCACTGACTATCTTTTTTAATCTCTCAATCTCCGCCTGTAAATTAATATCCATACGTAACCTCGCTTTACGCTACTACCGATAACAACCATATTTAAAAGTAAATCGATAATATATTATCATTCTTATGTGATTAAAACAATACCATATCATTATGAAAAAAAGATGGAATCTTACGACTCCATCTTTTAATACTATACTTTTTTTACAGTATCGCGCTCCACAATCTTACCGAGCACCACACTATGTTCTTTGTATTCATCAGGCTTTTCAATAACTTTAAGCAATTTTTCTGCCGCAAGCCTTCCTATTGCTCCTGCGTCCTGATCAAGCGTTGTAAGCCCGAACACAGACGACATCGCAATATTATCGTATCCTATTGCACTTATATCATTCGGAATACTCAACTTCGCTGCGTGAATCGCTCTATATCCCCCGAGATACGAATAATCATCCGGGAATATAATGCACGTAGGGCGCTTTTTCCTTGCAAGAACCTTCTTGGTAATCTCATAGCATCTATCCGTATCATGATACGAACTTTCTATAAGATTCTCATCAGAGACGTTAAGCCCATGTTCCCTCATTGCCATTGTGAATCCCATGATACGGCTTCTCGTAACTTCCGTATCATTACCGTGAATAAATACAATGTCCTTATGGCCTTTCTTGATTGCATATTCCGTGAGGATACGCATTCCCGTTGTGTTATCGGCAACTACCGACGGACACTTCTCAAATACGTAGTCAATCGTCACCACCGGAAAATCTGCATTGCAAAGTCTTTTAACCTCCGGATCATTATAATCTGCCGTAATAACAGCCACGCCGTCAAACTGCCTATATAAGCAATGCTCAAGATACGTACCGCCCTGTCCTTCAATACCGCGGTTAACGAAAGTGATGTCATATCCTTTCGTCTCTACTTCGGCCTTAAAGCTCTCCAGAATCATCGAGAAGTACTCATGAGTAAGTCCCGGTTCAGTACCCGTATATAAAAGCCCTATATTGTAGGTTCTGTTAGTCTTAAGCGCTCTCGCGGAAGGATTCGCAAAATATCCGAGTTCCGATGCAATCTTTCTTATATTCTCTTTGGTAGCCTGACTTACATCATCGCGATCGTTTAATGCTTTTGATACTGTAGCCGTTGATACGCCACACTTCTTGGCTACATCTTTAATTGATACCATATTGCCTCCCGGGCTTATATTACTTACCTATTTCTAAATTGTGGCCGTCTTCCTTGGAGAATACATGTACCATATTTCCTGCGTATGAAAGCTTGATATTGGTCATATCTGTTGTCTCATCACCCTTATTCGGTACTATAACGACAACATCCTTACCGTCAAGTTTTGCATGCAAGTGACTGGATGTACCCATCATTTCGGATACTTCAACCTCAGCGTTAAGTCCCTCTTCTCCGACTACAAGCTGATCCGGACGAACACCGAATGTCACGCTCTGTGATTCCACATTATTCTCTGCAAGACGTTTTGCCTTATTATCACTTAATTTTACCACATAATCCTTATAACGAACACTGTATGTATCTCCCTCACGTACAAGCTCGCCCTCAAAGAAATTCATCTGTGGTGTTCCGATAAATCCTGCAACGAAAGTATTGGCCGGATGGTTAAATACTTCCTGCGGGGTTCCAATCTGCTGAATGTAACCATCTTTCATAACTACAATTCTGTCCCCGAGCGTCATAGCCTCAACCTGATCATGAGTTACATACACAATCGTTGTCTGAATTCTGTTCTGTAATTTTAAAAGCTCTGCACGCATCTGATTACGAAGCTTCGCATCGAGATTGGATAACGGCTCATCCATAAGGAGTACCTTAGGATTACGAACTATTGCACGTCCGATTGCAACTCTCTGTCTCTGGCCGCCCGATAATGCCTTCGGCTTTCTGTCAAGGTACTTTCTTATATCAAGTATATCAGCTGCCTCTTCAACCTTACGTCTTATCTCGTCCTTCGGAAGATGCTTAATCTTAAGAGAATAAGCCATATTCTCATATACCGTCATATGCGGATATAACGCATAGCTCTGGAATACCATAGCAATATCTCTATCTTTCGGTGCTACCGCATTCATAAGCTCGCCATCGATATATAACTCGCCTTCCGTAATCTCTTCAAGACCTGCAATCATACGAAGAGTTGTAGACTTTCCGCAACCTGACGGTCCGACTAAAACAATAAATTCTTTATCTTTAATATCAATATTGAACTGCTGTACCGCAACAACACCCTTCTCGGTAACTTCCAAATTGGTTTTCTTTTTATTCTTCTTATCTTTTTCCAACTGCGGATATATCTTAACTACATCCTTTAATCTTACTTCAGCCATTTCGCACCTAACCTTTCACGCTACCGCTTGTAACGCCCTTAATAATAGACTTTGACAAGAATACGTATACAACTATTACCGGTAAAATCGCGAGCAATATGAACATGTATACCTTACCCATATCAAATTTCGAATAATCCGCACTTCTAAGCTGTGCAATCATGATAGGAACCGTCTTCTTTTCCGACTTTGTTAATAAAAGCGCCGGTAAGAAGTAGTTATTCCATGCCGCTACGAATGAGAAAATCATCTGAACGGCAATTGCCGGCTTCATTATAGGAAGCACTATCCTGTTAAACGTTACAAATTCGCTTGAACCGTCAATTCTTGATGCTTCAACTATATCAAGCGGTAATGTTGCTTTCAAATACTGGTACATATAGAAGAATACCGCCGGTGCTGCAATAGACGGAGCTATAAGCACCCAAAGCTTATTGTTAAGTCCATACTTATAAGCAAGCTGAACGAAACCAACCGCAGAAACCTGAGTAGGAATCATCATAACCGCAATTATGAACGTATAAGCTAACTTTTTTAATTTGAAATTATATACATATATTCCGTATGCCGTAAGCGCCGAAAAGTACGTTGTACATACGGCAGAACCCGCAGCTACTATAAAGCTGTTAACCATTCCTCTCGGAATCTGAATTGAACTGTCCGTAAAGGCGTTTTTAAAATTACGTAAAAAATTTCCGCCCGGAATAAGTGTAAATCCTCTTTGCAACTGATTATTAGTTCTTGATGCATTAATTATAAGCAGGTAGAAGAAGAACAAACACAAAAAGCAAAGGAATATTATAATCGCATATACGAGTACTCTTAAAACAGCAAGCTGTATACTCGCAATCTTATTCTTTCTATTCATAATGCCCTCCTAATCCTTATCTCTGTCTATAGTCTTAAATACAATAACACTTAAGACCGCGGTTACTATGAAAAGAAGAACGGAAATTGCACCCGCCATACCATAGTTATTGGAACCGCCAAGATAATTATTAAGATACATAATAACTGTCATAACCGTTCTGTTCGGGGTTCCCTTTGCGTTCGTCAAAACGGAAGGAACATCGAACATCTGCAATCCACCGATCATGGATGTAATGAATGTATATACAAATATCGGCTTAAGAAGCGGCATCGTAATATTAAAGAATACTCTTGTACTCGATGCGCCGTCAATTCTGGCCGATTCAAACAGGCTCTCGTCAATCGATTGAATTCCCGCCATGAGAAGAATTGTCGTATTTCCAAACCACATAAGGAAGTTTAACGTTGCGACAAGTCCTCGCACGGAAATCACCGTAAAGAAGAAATCAAATGACGCATCTATAAGTCCTGTCTGTACAAGCAATGGCTTAATCGGTCCTACATTGGAAAACAATGTATAGAATAACATCGAAAATGC
>JAGAAH010000084.1 GCA_017615375.1 Lachnospiraceae bacterium
GCTTTTATCCAAAGAGAAAATCTCTGAAGCATTACGTCTTGTAGATATATAATGAAGCTTCTCGCCTTCAATCATTCCTCTGCCACCGCCGAGTGCGCAATCGGTTCCAACCGAATCCCAGTAGCTTCTGTCAGGCTCAAAAAACTTCTTAATCTTTCCGTTTGATTCATCGATTGTATAAAGTGCCTCATCCTGGTTTAAACCATGCTTCTTTTCGTCATTTCCGAGGATGATTAACTTATTGTCTATAGCAGTTAAACCGCCAAATCTTAACTCTTCGCCAAAGTTAAGGCAGGATGTCTTCTTTGTCTTAAGGTCATACTTATAAACCTGCGGATTCATCGGACGAACAACCGTAAACGAACCGCCCAGATAATAAATGCAACCATTAAGGATGATAGAATCATGTACATCAAACTTATCATCGGTTATTCGCTCAATCTTTTTTGACTTCATATCATAGATAAAAAGTCCTGAACGCTTCTTATTAACGTATCCCGCGCCGTTAAAGTAAAACGGTGTCTCGGTTACAACCTGGTAATCCTTTTCCTCCTTAACCTTCTCCGCAACTGCCTTGCGTTCTTTTGCAGACATCTTATAATACTCAGGATAGTCTATGTCAAAATGACCATCAATTAAAAGTCTTGTCTTATCAATGCGATCGTTAATTGTAGCAGAAAGCGGAAGGGTAAAAGCTTTTACCGCCTCACCGCCATGGATGTTAATGCGGTAGTAGGTTGTCTCCTCATTGCCTGCCTTGGCGCTTTCCTTCTCATCGTCACTTCTTGATGCAACAAAAAGAATATTTTCATCATCTTCAAAGAAGAAACTTCCCTCTTTGCCAAGACCTGTAAGCTGTCTTACCTTGCCGTTTTCAACCACATAAATGAAACTTGGATAAGAGTTTTTCTTCTCATCGGCATATTTAAGAACAAATGCCGCAACCTTCTCGTTCGGTGAATATCTTACGCCCGACAAGAATCGGTACTTTAAAAGGTCTGTTAATTCAATCTTTTTCATATGTGCCTCCTTCTCATATGCTAACCTATTATGTATTCGGACAGTACGTAATTACTGATGTCGCGGCCATGCTCGGTAAGCCTGATTATGTCGCCGTCAACCTCGACAAGACCGTCGCGCTCAAGACTGTCCGTTACTTCACCATATACATCGCGGAAAGGAATATTGTGAATACGTTCGAATTCCCGCATTGAAATACCCCTGTCCATTCTAAGTCCAAGGAACATATACTCCTCGACTTCGTCCTTTCTTGTCAGCATCTGCTCACTGATGTCAGGACCCGCTTCTATATAATGCATTATATCTTTACCGTTCTGATAGCGAATGCCTTCCAAAAGCCCGGCGGCACCGATACCGAAACCGATATAATTCTTTCTCGTCCAATAACCTTTATTATGTTCACACTCAAAACCCGGAAGTGCGAAATTGGAAATCTCATAACGATGATATCCGTAAGATTCCAAAACTTCCTTGGTTATTCTGTCCATCTTGCGTTCTTCTTCTTCGGTCGGAAGTGCGAGCGGCTTCTCACCACGTTGTCGCCTTGCTTCGTCATCGCTATATAAAGCGTAAAAGCGCGTACCTTCTTCTATTATAAGGCTATATGCAGATATATGTTCAGGTCTTAATTCCGCCACTTTCGTAACTGTTTCGCGCCAGCTTGCTGCTTTCTGTGTTGGAAGTGCTCCTATAATATCAATATTAATATTCGTAAAACCGGCTTCGCGCGCCGCATCATAGGTTGCAAGAAATTCTTCGTAACTATGTATACGCCCAAGAAGCTTGAGTTCTTCATTATTGGTTGACTGTAATCCGATGCTGAGTCGATTAATTCCGAGTTCATGCATCTCTCGCAGCATCTTATAATCAACCGTACCCGGATTAACCTCGATTGTAACTTCCGCTCTCGGTAAAACCCTGTATCTCCTTCTAACCGCATGTATAATTCTTTCGATTTCATCAAACTGAAGAATTGAAGGAGTTCCGCCTCCGATAAAAATGCTTGTAACCTCGTCTATCTTCGGCTTATATACTCTATGTTCTATCTCATATATAAGAGCACTGACATAGCGATGCTTCATTTCGTCGTTGCCTGCGAAAGAAAGGAAGTCGCAATAAGCGCACTTTTTAACGCAAAAAGGGATATGTATGTAGATTTCGGTTGCAATTTTCGAATCGTTCATACAGTATCCCCCTCATTTAGCTTATAGTAATCCGGCCTATACTAACTTATTATGCGTATTCTACTCTTCATCGAGCTTTAATACGCTCATGAATGCTTCCTGCGGAATCTCTACGTTGCCGACCTGACGCATTCTCTTCTTTCCTTCCTTCTGCTTATCAAGAAGCTTTCTCTTTCTTGTAATATCACCACCGTAACACTTTGCAAGAACGTCCTTGCGCATTGCCTTAACGGTTTCTCTCGCTATTACCTTGCTTCCGATAGCAGCCTGAATCGGAATCTCAAAAAGATGACGTGGAATCTCCTCTTTTAACTTCTCGCACATCTTGCGACCTCTTTCGTATGCCGTTCCGGCAAATACAATAAACGAAAGTGCATCGACTTCTTCCCTATTAACAAGTATATCAAGCTTCACAAGATCCGACTTCTCGTATCCTTTGATTTCATAATCAAAAGAAGCATATCCGCGGGAACGCGATTTTAAAGCATCAAAGAAATCATAGATGATCTCGTTAAGCGGTAATTCATACTTAAGTAAAGCTCTCGTCTGCTCTATATATTCCATCGATATGTACTTACCACGGCGTTCCTGACAAAGATCCATGATTGCACCGACATATTCGGAACTTACCATGACTTCCGCATTAACTATCGGCTCTTCCATGTATTCAATCTCGGAAGGGTCCGGCAAATTGGACGGATTGGTAAGTTCTATTACTTCTCCGCCAAACTTATGAACCTTATATACTACGCCCGGAGCGGTCGTAACCAAATCGAGATTATACTCTCTTTCAAGACGCTCCTGAATAATTTCCAAATGAAGTAATCCCAAGAATCCACAACGGAATCCGAATCCTAATGCGATTGAAGTCTCCGGTTCAAAGAAAAGCGAAGCGTCGTTAAGCTGGAGCTTTTCCAATGCATCTCTTAGATCGCCGTACTTTGCGGCATCTGCAGGATACATTCCGCAGTACACCATCGGCTGAACTTTTTTATAACCCGGTAAAGCTTCCTTGCAAGGATTCTTTGCATCGGTAATCGTGTCACCGACTCTTGTATCCTTAACATTCTTAATGGACGCGGTTACATAACCTACCATACCCGCCGGAAGTTCGTCACATGCGATAAACTGTCCCGCACCAAAGTAACCGACTTCGACTACATCTGCCTCTGCGCCTGTTGCCATCATGCGCATGCGCATACCCGGCTTAATCGTACCTTCCATGATACGGCAAAATACGATAACGCCCTTATAAGAATCATATAATGAGTCGAATATAAGCGCTTTTAACGGGGCATCCTTATCACCCTTAGGAGCAGGAATCTTCGTTACAATCTGCTCAAGTACTTCTTCTATGTTAAGACCTGTCTTGGCGGAAATTCGCGGCGCGTCCTGTGCCTCGATTCCAATGATGTCTTCTATCTCCTCGACAACCTTGTCAGGGTCTGCGGACCGAAGGTCAATCTTATTAATAACCGGCATGACGTCAAGGTCATGGTCAAGTGCAAGATAGACGTTTGCAAGAGTCTGCGCCTCTACGCCCTGAGCTGCATCAACGACGAGGATTGCGCCATCGCAAGCTGCAAGTGATCTGGAAACTTCGTAATTGAAGTCTACGTGACCCGGTGTGTCGATAAGATTGAATATATATTCGTTACCGTCGTTTGCTGTATATATTATAAGGACTGCCTGAGATTTGATGGTTATAACAAGCTCACGCTCAAGGTCCATATTATCAAGAACCTGCGCCTGCATCTCGCGGCTGGTTAAAAGTCCGGTCTTCTCTATAATTCTGTCGGCCAGGGTGGATTTACCATGATCGATATGTGCGATTATGCAGAAATTCCTGATCCTGCTCTGGTCAATTGTCATAATTCTTCCTCATCTTCCATAAAAAACAGTATGGAGATATTATAACATAAAACATGTTAATTTCAAAACGAAACCTTTGAGGCATCAAGTCTGCAAAATAATTTCCCCACAAACTGAAAGCTAAAAATTCAACTTTTCACATGACTTTTTTAGTCAAAAAATACAATCCCATGTTAATAATAGCTAATAGCACATCGACAACCTCACATTTTTTAGCTGCAAATATGAAAATCTCCCAAGTATCATCCTGATTAGACTAAAATCTCGAGGATTATTCTCTATTTTTAGCCAACGTACAATACAACCATTAAAGTACGCATAAGCATTATACATTGAAATATCTCGACCTTTTACCTATAATAATATCAGAAAACAACTCTGTTCCAGGAGGCTACAATATGAAAGAC
>JAGAAH010000085.1 GCA_017615375.1 Lachnospiraceae bacterium
CATATGAATTCTCCTTAGATTAATTTCAAAGATATATTATCATTTATGGCAATATTTTACAATCTATAGTATAATAATTACATATGAACCACAGTATTTTGCGATGAGGAATGTATTATGCCGGATGAAGCTTATCACACACAAGTTAATAAGAAAAATCAGCTTAAGCTTCGTGAACTTTTAAAGGAATTGCCTGAGTTTTGTAAGGAATTCTTTATAGGTATAGAGCAGACGACGCAATCAAGGACACGTATAGCTTATGCCTACGATCTTGGAATATTCTTTCATTTTATGCATGAAAGCAATCCTCAATGCGCAAAAATGGAGATTAAAGACTTTCCAATATCCGTACTTGATATGATTAGAACGTCCGATATTGAAGAATATCTCTCCTATCTTCGTTATTATGTGAAGGACGGTAAGGAATTTACCAATGATGAGCGAGGTATCGTTCGCAAGCTCGCTTCTCTTAAGAGCTTTTATAATTATTTCTACAGACGCGAACTTATTAAGAAGAATACCGCAGAGCTTGTTAAACTTCCGAAAAGGCATGAAAAGAACATTATTAGACTTGATGTCGATGAAATAGTCAAGTTCTTAGATCAGGTCGAATCCGGCGATAAATTAACGCCTAAGCAGCAGGCATATCATGAGCAGACCAAAGTCCGCGATCTTGCGATGATGACTCTTCTATTAGGTACAGGAATCCGTGTATCGGAGTGCGTCGGACTTAATATTGATGATATAGACTTTGAAAATAACGGAATTAAAATCTATCGAAAAGGCGGTAACGAATCCGTTGTATATTTCGGACCTGAAGTTGAAGAAGCACTCCACGATTATTACTATGAGCGTCAGGGTGTAATCCCGGTTCAAGGTCACGAAAACGCATTTTTTTTATCCATGCAGAAAAAGCGCATCTCGGTACGTTCCGTTGAAAATCTGGTTAAGAAGTATTCGAAGCTCGTAACTTCTTTAAAGAATATTACACCGCATAAGCTAAGAAGTACGTATGGTACGGAGCTTTATCGTGAAACCGGCGACATCTATCTTGTGGCCGATGTTCTTGGGCATAAAGATGTTAATACAACGAAAAAGCACTATGCTGCTCTTGGAGACGAAAGAAGGCGTCGAGCCGCAAGTGCCGTTCATTTAAGAAAAGACGAATAAATAAAGCCGCAGAAACCTGCGGCTTTTTCTTATATATTCTCTTGCTTATTTTTCTTGGTTTTGATGGTTATTATAGCAAATATGGATATTGCAATCACAGTTAGTGCAAAACCTCCGTATGCTGCTATTTTGATTGCTCTAAACGGTAAGTATTCGGTTGGCAAAAGCGTTCTTGAAAGAGCTTTTATACATGCTGAGCAAGGAGTATCGTTAACGATATTCTCATAAGCGTCAAGCCACTGCTTCTCTCCTGCTGTTTTAACATAAGTCTCGTTAGGGTTTGCTGACGCAACAAATTCGGCAAGGAGATATTCTTCATTCTTCGGCATATAATTGCCGTCCATGGAGTACGAAATCGGCTTATCAAAGGATATTTCGATGTTATAAGACATATCTTTTTCAAGTCTTACTGCGCGGTCGAATTCTACGGTTTGATAGCCGGCATATACTATATCGTAATCCTGAGTGTAAAGGAGCTTGTGATCTTCATCCGTAACAGAGCCTGTATACACTGATATGGTTGCCTTACTGCCGATAAATTCTTTGGTATCTGCCGTAATTTTAGGCCATATACGTACACCTGTAAGATCTTCGTGGTTTTCTGTAGTAAAATTAATTGCTACGCCATCGGTATTATCTATTGCCAATGCGCCTCTGCTTCCGTCATATTGATATACTTTGTTGAAGCTCTGCGTATTTTTTACGACAAATGAGTATGCATTTCTTGCAAGTGAAAAGCATGCATCATAATAGGATATATAATAATATCCTTCTTTACCGTCATATTTTCCGTAAGAGTTCTTGATAATCCAGGCGCCGTTTCCGGGCGAAGTTTGCGCGAAATTCGATGCATCGTAATCATCATCCCAGCCGACTATTGCCACGCAATGGGAAATAGTGTTTCCTTCCTTTGGAACATATACATTACTGTTTTTGTTATACTTCATGTCGATAAGACCGTCATAGTATATTTCAATTACAACGGCACCGTTATTCATCACCAGTTTTTTAATAGTATCGGAATCGGATACAGGCACCGTATAACATGAATCAAGGAATAGATTACCGTTAAGAGAGAATCTGAAATCATTTCCTTTATTATTGATATAATAATCATCCTTCTCTTCTATTAGTGCATATCCGCTCATAAAAGCAGATGCGACAAACCAAGGAGAACCACCGTTAGTGGTCCATCTGGAACCTGCGTAAGGTAATAAGCCTTCATCTTTAATTGATAGGGGTGCTGTTTCGGAATTAAAATATGAGATATAAGCCGCACTATATTCGGATAGATCGAATTCGTTAAAGCCTTGCATTAAGGCATTGCTCTCCATTGAAGCAATTGAAGCATATGCCCAGCAAAATGGGAATGAACCCATATCTTTGACAGAAGATACCATGCCAAGTTCACGTAAATCGAACTTTGATGGAATTTCATTACTGCTTTGGTTTTCGGCAGCAACAGAAAATGGCATAAGAATGGAAAGCAGTACCATACTTATGCATGCTGCAACAAGTAATTTCTTATTCATAAACGTTTTTCCTCTTCCTTTCGTCATTGGTATTGTTAAATGCCAATAACAATTATCCTAAATCCATTATACCAGAACAATAAAAAAACTGCGAATGAAATTCACTCGCAGTTTTAATATATTTATTATTTATTTTGTCTTTGCGGATATTACCGTACTCCATGCACCGTATATTTTCTTACCGGTGGAATCATATCTCCAGCCTCGAACTTTGATATAATAGGTCTTTCTTGACTTAAGACCGGTATAATACTTAACTCTGCTGAAAGGACCAACGGAGATATCCCAGTTCTTCTTATCTGTTGAAATTGCAACTTCGTATCCGTTAACTTTGGTAAGAATAACATCCCAATTTACGGTTAAGCGACCTTTCTTCCAGGACTTTGCTTCAAGATCGTGAGTCATGCCGCAGAATACAAGTCTCCAGTGGGCATAAAGTGTTATATCGTTATTACATATCATACCTGCCCAGATTCTATCACCACCGACAGGTTTTGTATACCATCCTTCAAATAAGTAATCTTCTTTGGCAAAGTTAGCAGGGTCATACTTAAATCCATAGGCCGTACCTGCTTTAACCTTCATTACTCTCTCACCTGTGTAGACACCGCCGTTTCCGTCGAATGTAACGGTAAATTCATTTCTTGCTTTGACTTTAATTGTTATTGAAATTAAAGTATTTGAAGAATTGCCGTATTTACTTAAATCAAGTGAACCAAACAATGAAAACTGCTGCTCGGTTGTAAGCGCAGGATTGTAGCCGGTTTGATTATATTCTGCCGCAAACTGATCGTAGAATGTAGCGTACTGCTTTCCGTTCTTATCATAACCCGGTTTAACGACAAGGGTTTCGCTTGTATTATCGCTGAAAGTTACCTTAACTTTATGTGTTTCGTTAAGTTTAGCCTTAAATGTATCAAGAGAAACTCCGTTTTCCATTTCGATATGGACGGATTCAATGGATTTAATGGTTCTTGCCTTATCAACGGTTATATTGATTGTAACAGCTGCTTCTTTTGAACCGCCGTAAGCGGATACATCTACTATGCCTTCAATAGTATAAGATTGAGAATTCTTGTTATTCGGATCGTAGCCCTTGTTACCGTATTTGGCATTATA
>JAGAAH010000086.1 GCA_017615375.1 Lachnospiraceae bacterium
AGCAGCCGCACATCTGCTGAAAAGATATTACCTATATCGATTAAAATACAGATATTAGTATGTTAACTGGTTGTTCTGCTGCTTGCAGTACTCTTCCCACTCAGCATCATCCATTGAGTATGTAATATACTGAACACTCTGTGCGAATTCAATAAGTGCATTTACAAAGTGATCTGCACCATAAGTAACTCTCTGAGATCTCATGTAAGGTTCTGTATAGCTTGCAACCGGAACGATGTGGTAGTAAAGAAGGAGTGCCTTCTCTATACCTGCAAGAATTGCAAGTCTTGTGTCTGCATCTGCGTTAGCGTACTCGCCGCTAAGTAATGCAACATACCACTCATACATTGTCTTCTCAATGTTCTCGCCGTTAACATTAATTGTTGCCTTATACTGGTCATACTTAAATCCGAACTCGTTGGACTTATCTGTACAGTAGCATCCCATCATTGTGAATGGGTTCATAGCTGCGCCACCCCAGTTCTCCTTGATGAAGTCACAAGCACCCTGCTTAGCGTTGTTGTAATAATCAGGGTCTGCAATAAGTTCGAACTTAATTCTTCCTTCAAGAGATGTTCCTTCTGCTGCCTTTAACATAGAAGCTGTACAGAAGTCAACTGCTCTCTGGTTCTCAGGCTCTGCAGATCTGATATGGAATTCAATTACTACCATATCACCATCTTTAATATCGCCTGCAGCGTAGCACTCATCGTAAGCTACCTGAAGTAATCTTCTTGCTTCTTCAATATCGTAACCTGATAACTCATCTACACTGTTTGCGCCGTATACATCACAGAGGCAAGCCTGTGCCTGAGGAGTTGAACGATACTTTGCAAGGTTCTCAGGATCATAGATATAGTAATCACTAATGATACCAAATGAAGGTGAGAATCCGGATGTACATGACTTGCAGTACTCCTGTCTGTCTAATGATAATGCGAATGCTTTTCTCCAATTGATGTTGCAGAAGATTGTCTTGCAAACGCCTTCTGTCTCACGGCTCTTTAATACATCATAGTTTGTATTCCAAGCAAATTCTGCATTATACGACTGAGGAAGATACCATGTATACTCCGATAAACCGTAATCAGGAATATTGTCGGATACTAAATCAACCTCGTCTAACTTACCCTGTAAGAAGAGTGAAAGTCTTGTTGACTGCTCTTCAACTACCTGGAAGTCGATATCTGTTGTCTGATACATACCTTCATGGTTTCCGTCTGTATAACCATACCAGTTCTCGTTTCTTGTAAAGTGAGCATACTTGCCTTCCTGATACTGATCCATCTTATAAGGACCATAGGAAGCGAATGTATCTACGGATGTACCGTATGAAGACTTAACAAGTGCACCAACCTGCTTCTTGTTAGCTTCGTAAAGATCTTTCTTTACTAAATCGCCATGAAGACCACCATAGTATAAGTAGAAACCGATACAAGGATTAGCAAATACCTGAACGAATGCGTAGTCGCCATCTGCAAAGTATCCTACTTCATCCCATGTAACAGCCATTGAAGGATCATCATAAGCGATGTATCCGATAAGTTCTTCTTCAGTCTCATTTCCCCAGTCGTCTGAAGATGTCCACTCAAAGAACTTCTCGATAACTTCATCTGTAAGTTCAATAGCTCCTCTTGCATCTGCAAGACCATCGAGCCAGTTATATGTCTCCTCAGACATACCGTACTTAGCAGCATAATCCTTAATAACAAGGACATCACCGCTTACAAGTGTTGTATTCATGCCCCAAGCAAGGAATGCTTCATGTCCGTCGATTGTGTACTTGCCGTCAGCACCCTTAACAACGTCTGACCACTGCTTTCCTCTAGGAGCAGCTGCGCCGAAGGTTCCTTCGAAGTACTTAGCGGCATTGTAGATTTCACCAACGTTACCGATGTAACTATCTGCACGATAATTCTTCATTTCAGGATTGATGAACTGCTGTACTGTGTAAACGTAATCTGCTGAAGTGATTGGTGTTCCGTCATCCCACTTAAGGTCCTGACGAAGAGTAACCTTCCAAGCATATCCCTCTGTAGCATCTGCAGGAATACCATACTGGCCTGCATACTGAGCTGTAACATCCTCAGGCATTGCTGCTGCCATTTCAGGAACGAGATCGTACTCATTCTTTGCATCCGGATTATACGCGAAATCATAAAGACTCGACATACAAGAACCCATAAGCTGTGACTCAGCATTTGTCTGCCAATCTGTAGGGCTGAATGAGTTAATCTGTGCATTTGTTAAATATGCATGGTAAGTATACTTCTTACCACCTTCTGTGTCGCCACCTGTACTTGGTGTACCAGGTGTGTTCTCGCCACTCTTTTTCTCGCCACATGCTACTAATGAAAGTACCATTGCTGCAACGAGAAGAATAGCTACAAGTTTCTTCTTCATATAATTCTTCCTCCTTAAATTATATCTTAACAGGACTATCCTGTTAAAACCATTAGGCTGGTCTTTACACAGAAGAAATATAAAAACCGCTTTACATAATATACAAAAAATCCCTATATTTGTCAAGATTGTGAAAACTTCACAAACGCCCATATCTTGTGGCTTGACAGGCATTTTACCCTTCACCGTCCATTTGTACAATTTCACCAAACGCCCTATTTTTCAGAACTTATAAAATGCCCACTCATAAATTGAATAATTTTGTATTTACATAATTTTGTATTTTGTGTGTAAAAAAAATTTTTTTAATATCTCGGATATAGGGCAATTTAGTAAAAAAGCACAAACAATTATTACATTGTTCGTGCTTGTTTTTCGTGTGTTTTGCAACACTTTTGTAAAATTTACGTTAATCTTTATTCTTACATTTCAATCTCTCTTATTATTTAAGAAACGCATCCTTGATTCCTCGTCATCAAGCGGATTATATACAAGCGTTCCTTTCGGAGAGCGAAGAAGATTGAGACACTTTGGACAGAATTCTCCTTGAATTATTAATTCGCCACAGCGCGCGCACCTATTTCCAAGCGCTTTCTGCCCCGGCTTATCCTGGTACTGTATACGTCCTTCCCTTATCCAGCTCTTTACGCGTTGAAGCGGAAGTCCGAATCTCTCGGCAACTTCTCGTTCCGTCACTTCGTTATTTCTTATATATTCGCGAACCTGCTTAAAAGCTTCACGCTCTATACAAGACGGGCATACATCGAATTCATAACCCGTTTCCAATAAGCGATGGCAGACTGTACAGTATTTATAATTTCCAAAAAAACTCTTCTTATTGTCCATTACTCTTATCCCACAATCTATTCTACAATCTTGGTTCCGGTCTCGCCTTTCATTGCAAGGCCCGCTTTCTCAAGAGAAGTAATAAGTGCTTCTCTTCCTTTACCCGACCCCACAAAATTCATACATGCTTCTACCTTAGGAAGCATCGAGCCCGGTGCAAAATGTCCTTCTTCGATATACTTTTTGCAATCGTCAAGGCTTATCTCGGCAAGTGCTTTCTGATCCAGCTTATTGAAGTTAATACATACTCTGTCTACAGCCGTAAGAATTACAAGCATGTCTGCATTTAAGTCTTCTGCAAGACGGGCACATGACTTATCCTTATCGATAACTGCCGCAGTTCCTTTAAGTCCGTCTTTTGTCTCGATAACCGGAATTCCGCCGCCTCCGACAGTAATTACTACCACATCGTCTTCAACAAGCTTATTAACTACGTTAAGCTCGACAATTCGCTTAGGCTGCGGTGACGGTACTACTCTTCTATAGCCTCTTCCTGCATCCTCTACAAATGTATATCCTTTTTCAGCCTCAATCTTTTCTGCGGCTTCCTTGGTCATGAAAGCTCCGATTGGCTTGGTTGGCTTCTTAAATGCCGGGTCCTCAGGGTCTACTACGACCTGAGTAACAAGACATGCAACTTCCTTCTTGATTCCCCTTGTTGCCAATTCCTGCTGGATTGCCTGCTGCAAATGATATCCGATATAACCCTGGCTCATTGCGCCACATTCAGGGAAAGGCATTGCCGGAGTTCCGCCGCCGTTTAATGCAGAATGTTCCATGGCAAGGTTAATCATTCCGACCTGCGGTCCGTTTCCGTGTCCAATCACTATCTTATGTCCCTGTTCGATTAAGTCCACGATAGTCTTAGCGGTAACTTTAACAAGCTCCAACTGTTCCTCTGCGTTATTGCCGAGCGCATTTCCGCCCAAAGCAAGAACGATTTTCTTCTGTTCCATTTTATATATCTCCTTGTAAAGACAAAAACACCGGGCTCCGGATTATGCGAAGCCCGGCGAATTTTGGCTTTATTATTTTAATGTAGCATACATAACTGCCTTAATTGTATGCATTCTGTTCTCAGCCTCGTCAAATACGACTGACTGCTTGCTCTCGAATACTTCGTCTGTAACTTCCATCTCTTTAATCTTGAACTTCTTTGCAATATCTGCGCCGATAGTTGTCTTGGTATCATGGAATGAAGGTAAGCAGTGCATAAAGATTGCTGTATCCTTAGCATTAGCCATAAGTGCCTTGTTAACCTGATAAGGCTTAAGAAGTTTAATTCTCTCTGCCCATACGCTGTCAGGCTCGCCCATTGATACCCAGATATCTGTGTAGATAACGTCTGCATTCTTGGTACCCTTCTTAACATCTTCTGTTAATGTAACTGTACAGCCGCTTTCCTTAGCTATCTTCTTGCATTCCTTAACAAGATCCTCTGCAGGCCATAATGCCTTAGGAGCACATGCTGTAAAGTTAAGACCCATCTTAGCACAAGCAACCATTAAAGAGTTACCCATGTTGTTTCTTGCATCGCCCATGTATACAAAGTTAACACCCTTAAGATGTCCGAGCTTCTCCTCGATTGTAAGAAGGTCAGCTAACATCTGTGTTGGATGGAACTGATCTGTAAGGCCGTTCCATACAGGAATACCTGCATAGTTAGCAAGCTCTGTAACTAATTCCTGAGAGAAACCTCTGTACTCGATACCATCATACATTCTACCAAGAACACGTGCTGTATCAGCAATTGATTCCTTCTTGCCCATCTGTGATGAACCCGGATCAAGGTAAGTCACACCCATACCAAGGTCCATACCTGCTACTTCGAATGAACATCTTGTTCTTGTAGATGTCTTCTCGAATAATAATACGATGTTCTTACCCTCTAAGTATCTGTGAGGTGTACCTGTTCTCTTTAAATCCTTAAAATTCTTGGAAAGGTCCAAAAGATAACGAATCTCTGCCGGTGTAAAATCCAATAATTTTAAAAAGTTTCTTCCTCTTAAATTAACTCCCATGGTTAAAATCTCCTTTGTGATTATATATTTGACGAGGTAATCTTCCTCGTTATTAACTTGTATATTATATATGTAGGAACTCTAATCCTCACGCATAAGCGGCATGCTCATACAACGTGGGCCTCCGCGTCCTCTCGATAACTCTGCCGACGGAATCTCGAGAACTTTAAGTCCCTTCTGACGTAAAAGCTCATTGGTTACGACGTTACGCTGATATACAACGATTACTCCCGGAGCTATACATAATGTATTGGAACCATCGTTCCACTGCTCGCGCTCCGCAGCGATTCTATCGTCACCGCCACACTTAATAAGCTCAACCTTCGAAACTCCGAGGTGCTTCGCAAGGATATGCTCAAGATCGCTGTCAACTCTCGTTACCTTAAGTTCGCCATCAGCATCTCCCGGTGTAATCTCATACACGGTAAGCGGTCCCAAGATACCCGGATGAATCGTGAACTTATCCACATCAATCTGCGTAAATACCGTATCAAGATGCATAAAAGCTCGTGCTTTCGGTATATCAAACGCAAGCACTGTCTTGATGGTTGCGCTTTTATCCGAGAAAATATTCTTGGCAAGCTTCTCTATAGCTGCAGGATTGGTTCTCTGAGAGATACCTACCGCAAGTACCTTATCGCTGATATTTAAGATATCGCCGCCTTCAATACTGTACGGATTGTATCGATTATAATAAAGGTCTACCTTATCCTTATAATCCTTATGATACTTGAAGATATATTCTCCGTAAATAGTCTCTCTGCATCTTGTAATGGAATACATCTTATTAAGACTTACACCGTTACCGATACAAGCGAACGGATCTCTCGTAAAATATAAGTTCGGCATTGGATCGATGATAAGCTCGCTGTCATCAATCATCATTGTCTCCAAGAACTCGCTTCTGTTATACTTAATCTCCTTAAGGCAGATACCTTCCATTGATTTTAAGATAAGCTTCTTGGCATCACCCCCGGCATAATCGATCATAAAATCGTATACCTTACGCTGCCAGTGCGGATCTTTAATTCCGGCCTCATCTATCCACTGCTTCAAAAACTCGTCTCTTAATTCATCCGAAGATGCTATTACTTCTGCTGCAAGATCTTCAAGATATACAACTTCAACACCGTTGTCTCTTAATATCTTGGCAAAAGCGTCATGCTCTTCCTGCGCCACTCTCAAGAAAGGAATATCATCAAATAATAATCTCTCAAGAGTATCAGGTGTGAGATTCTCAAGTTCTTTGCCCGGACGATGTAACAGCACTTTCTTTAATGGCTTAATCTCGCTCTTTACATTAATTGCTGCCACCCGACGTTCCTCCTTCTCTTCTCATATATATAAACTATGTTATTATCTATTCTCAATCTCCATAAGCATGTCAACGCGTTCCTTATGTCTTCCGCCCTGGAATGTTGCATTAAGATACGCATCAACTATCGCTTTGGCTTCTTCTATTCCGACTATTCTTGCACCGAATGCAATGATATTGGCGTCGTTATGCTCTTTGGTAAGTCTTGCCGATACAGGCTCGGATACAACCGCTGCACGAACGCCCTTAACTTTATTGGCTGCCATCGAGATTCCTATTCCCGTACCGCAGATTAATACACCACAGTCTACTTGCTTTTCTGCAACCGCACGTCCGACCTTTTCTCCGAATTCAGGATAATTGGCGCGCTCGGTAGAATGGCAACCGAAGTCAATAACTTCATATCCCTTCTCTTCAAGATAGCTCTTAATCTCGCGCTTCATATCATAAGCTGCGTGATCATTACCGATTCCGATTTTCATTATTCTCTCCTTATATTAACCCGTACCCCCTTCAGAAAAAAAAGTGGCTACTGATAAACAATAGCCACTTTGATACGAGTTATATACTCTCTTCTTAATAACACACGTATTATATCACCAAAAATAATACTCGTCAATATAATTAACAATCAAAATACTTAATAAACTCTGCAGGGTTTGGAGTCTCGTTAACTTCACGAGCTTCCTCTCTCTTCATCTTATCCCAGATCTCGAGTAATCTCTCAGGGAATACTCCGCCTGCGGTTAAGAAGTCGTGATCCTTCTTTAAGCAATCAAGCGCTTCTTCTACAGATGTAGGAAGAGACTGAATCTTCTTCTTCTCTTTCGCTGAAAGATCAAAGAGGTTGTAGTCATAAGGACCATACTTTCCTTCAGGGTTAATCTTGTTCTTGATACCGTCAAGACCTGCCATAAGAATTGCGGAATATGCATAATAAGGGTTACATGTAGCATCACCGTTACGTAACTCGAATCTCTTATGCTCAGGATCCTTTGCATATGCAGGGATTCTTACTACGGATGAACGGTTAGCTGTTGCATATCCGATTGTAACAGGTGCCTCAAATCCCGGAACAAGTCTCTTATAAGACTGTGTCGAAGGATTAAGGAATGCACAAAGTGCACGCGCATGCTTACATAAACCACCGATAAAGTAAAGTGCTGTCTCACTTAATAATGAGTATCCGTTCTTATCATAGAAGATTGGCTTGCCGTTCTTCTTAAGAAGCATGTGAACGTGAAGTCCGGAACCTGCTTCCTTATAAAGAGGCTTCGGTAAGAATGTAGCGGTCTTGCCTTCCGCAATTGCCTCGTTCTTAATAAGATACTTGGTAATCATTGTATTATCAGCCATTGTAAGAAGGTCTGCGAGCTCAACCTCGATCTCTACCTGACCCGGGCCACCTACTTCATGGTGCTGATACTTAACGTCGATTCCCCAATCCTGCATCATCATGCAGATTCTGGAACGAAGGTTATATGTAATATCATAAGGAAGGTCAAGGTGATATCCACCCTGATATGGTGTATGATAAGCAAGGTTCTGCTCATCATCGATACCCATATTCCAATGAGCTTCGTCTGTATCAATGTGGAAATGAGCTTCGTTATGATCTACATTAAATGATGCATGATCAAAGATATAGAACTCGAACTCAGGTCCTACAAGCATCTCATCTGCAATACCCGTATCCTTCATATACTGAACTGCTGCCTTGGCAACGTTTCTCGGATACTGATCGAACGGACGGTTATTGTCCTTCTGATCGATAATCATAACATCTCCTGTCATGGTTACTGTCTTAACTTCCATAAATGGATCAAGCTTAGCGGACTCGATATTCGGAACGAATACCATGTCGGAGCTTTCTACAGGAGCAAATCCGTAGCTAGAGCCATCAAATCCGATACCATACTTCATAGTATCTTCAGTGAATCTCTCTACCGGAATAGCAAGCTGTCTCCACTTACCGCTGATATCGATCATCTTAAAATCGATCATTCTTACGTCATTCTCTTTACAGAATGCGAGTACTTCTTTAACTGTCTTCATTATATTATCCTTTCATTATCCCCAATACATTATATTTTCCAGGGGCAAAAGTACGGAGGCACACAGTGTCTCCGCACTTAATAACTTATTTAGTTTAAGTCAATTCCTATTTGAACATTTCCTCTGCTGCCTTAGCGCCTTCTGCCAAAGCTTCTTTGTTAATCGGAATGTATTTTTCCTTAGCTGCACCGAATACCTTCTTGAATGCTTCAAGTAACATATCCTGGTTAACAAGATGTGCCTGGTCATTAACCGCACCAAGCATTACCATGTTGGCAAGCTGAATCTTGCCAAGTCTCGTAGCGATTGAGTTAACCGGAATCTTGTAATATGTAACATCCGTTCTTGGATTGTCATCCTCGATAAGGTCGGAGTTCATGAAGATCTTTCCGCCTGCTTCTACTTTATTCTTAAACTTGGTATAAGCAGCACCGTTCATGAATACACCTACGGTTGCATCGTTATTGATAAGTGGAGAACCGATTCTCTCGTCGGAGATAGTAACGGAACAGTTAGCTTCTCCTCCACGCATCTCAGGTCCGTAAGAAGGGCACCATGTAACTTCCTTCTCTTCAAGCATTGCAGCATAAGCCAATAACTGACCCATACTCATAACGCCCTGTCCGCCGAAGCCGGCACAGAAAATACGATCAATCTTGCTCATGTTTACTGTCCCTCCTTTGTAGTATCTTTCTTAACTCCAAGCGGATAGTAAGGAATCATTTCGTTCTTAACGAACTCTAATGCATCAACAGGTGTCTTGCCCCAGTTTGTAGGACATGCACAAAGAACTTCTACGAATGAGAAGCCAAGACCTGCCTTCTGTACTTCCAACGCTTTCTTGATTGCTGCCTTAGCCTTGTTAACTTCTGCAGGGCTACATACTGCAACTCTCTCTACATACTTAGCTCCGTCAAGTGTGGAAATAAGCTCTGCTACACGGATAGGATATCCGTTAAGGCTTACATCACGACCAAGCTGTGCTGTAGTAGCTTTCATACCCGGTAATGTTGTAGGAGCCATCTGACCACCTGTCATACCGTAAATACCGTTATTAATAAAGATTGTTGTAATCTTCTCACCACGAGCTGCTGCATGAATAATCTCACACATACCGATGGAAGCTAAGTCTCCGTCACCCTGATATGTAATAACAGTCTTATCAGGATGTACTCTCTTAACACCTGTAGCTGTAGCCGGAGCACGACCGTGTGCAGCCTGAATTCCATCAAACTCGAAATAATCAAGAGCAAGAACCGCACATCCTACAGGGGACATACAGATTGCTTCGTCTAATAAGCCCATCTCTTCAAGGCTCTCTGCAAGGATACGATGAACGATACCATGAGAGCAACCAGGGCAATAATGTGTCTTAACGTCTGCAAGACCTTTTGAACGCTCAAATACAACTGCCATTATTTTGCACCTCCCATGACTTTCTTCGCAAACTCGCATACTTCGTCAACAGTGATAAGTACACCACCTGTATGTCCGAAGAACTCGATCATGCTCTTGTCGCCGCAAGCGATAGCTACATCATCGATCATCTGTCCCATATTAAGCTCTACGTCCAAGTACTTCTTAATGTTCTTTCTCTGGAAAGCTTCATAAGGGAATGGCCATAAAGTCTGAGGACGTACAAGACCTACCTTGTATCCTTCAGCTCTTAACTTATCAACTGCTGTACGAACAACACGGCTTGCTGTACCATAGGAAGCGAATGCGTACTCTGCATCCTCCATCATATAGTCTTCGTAACGTGCTTCATTCTTCTCGATAACTTCATACTTCTTGAAGAGGTCAATGTTATCCTGCTCAAGGTCAGGAGCCTGTAACTTCAAGTTGTAGATTCTGTGCGGCTTGCCACCGTTAGGACCTGTCAATGCCCATGTCTTAGGCTGTATAGGACGCTCCTTCGGCTTTCTTAACTCTACCGGCTCCATCATCTGTCCGATAAGTCCGTCTGCAAGGACGATTACAAGCATTCCGTACTGATCTGCAATATCAAATGCTTCCTGAACCATATCTACCAATTCCTGTACATTACCAGGGGCAAGAACGATGTTATGATAGTCACCGTTAGAACCACCCTTAACACACATATGGTAGTCCGACTGTGAAGGCTGAATTCCACCAAGACCAGGGCCTCCACGCATCATATTTACAATAACAGCCGGCAATTCTGCCTTGCTGATGTATCCAATACCTTCCTGCATAAGTGCAATTCCCGGTGAAGATGATGATGTCATTGCTCTTGCACCTGCTGCTGCTGCACCGTATAACATATTAATGGAAGCTACTTCAGATTCACCCTGAACAAAAGCTCCCCCGATTTTTGGTAATTCCTTGGAGAAATACTCCGGAATTTCGTTCTGTGGTGTAATCGGATAGCCGAAGAAATACTTACAACCGGCCTCGATAGCAGCACGAACGACGGCTTCATTTCCTTTTAATAAAACTTTCGCCATAGTAACTATCTACCTCCTTAGTCTTCTTTTTCAATCCTGATTGCCACATCCGGGCACATCTTAACGCAACTTGTACATCCGACGCACTCGCCTTCTGCTACAACACTTGCAGGGAAATATCCTGCGGCATTAGGCTTATCTTTGTTAATTGCCAATACACCCTTCGGGCATACGGAAACGCAAAGTTCGCAACCCTTGCAGCGGTCTTCCCTGATAGTTAAATGAAACTTACCCATCATTCTCCTCCTTACATCCATATAGTTCGCATATTGTAGTTCATAGGGAAAAACTCCCCACCCACTTTATCTATTAGTGCGCTATATTGCTGCACCTCATCCACCATACAAGTAGTATAGCGAATTGGTATCTTGGTTTTCTCGCTTACTCTTCTAAGGTAAGCATCGCCCTCTAAGATATCTTCCACACGAGTCTCGTGAATCAAATTGGAATTATTGACAAGACCGGTTATCTTAAATCCCGACATCTGCTCCAATAATCTCATCTGATAGATAATCTCGTCTTCATTACCTGTTTCGGGCCTAAAAATATTGACTACCATAAAGAAGTCAACTTCACTCTTATCTATTAAATCTCCGAATCTTCCGAGAACTTTCGCACCGACTTCACTTCCGCCAAGATCGATTATATAATCATAGCTTTTATCAAGAAACGGCACCGTTATACGGCTTGACAGAGCCGGCATATCACAGTTGTCTTCGACAACAGAAGAAGAGATGACCTCAATTCCTGCCTCCTCCATCTCTTTAGTCTTTTCTCTGGAACGAAAATATACATTAACGATATCCAGATCCGCTATTGCCGGTCTTTTAACCTTGGCTGCCATCTTGTAGGCGTAATTTACGGCAAATTCCGTCTTGCCGCTACCGTAGTAACCCGTTATGATTCTGATTCTTTTATCATCTACTACCATACCTTTTAACTTACTCCGAAATGGTGCACTTTGTCAACAAATCTTTAAGATTTCTTTGTTTTTTTAATCAAACCTACCAAAAAGTGCTTTCGTTTCTTGTGTAAAAACATATTTCTTTCACATTTTTTACCTTGAATGTACACTTTTAACGTGTATTATAACCCTTGTATCGGAAAGATACTAACTTCCGAAACTAGTCTGTTCCCCCAAGGAACAGATTTTCCCTATCCCTTTTAAACTTTCTCATTCAAAAAAACTCACGGTCCCCTCCGTGAGTTTTTTTGTTATGTGTATATCTCACGTTGCTCTCGGTTCCGATACACATTTCACATTTTTTTCACATTTTTTCCACCCCTTATTTATTATGAGAAGTTAAAATATATCGTGTATCGACTTCTTTTCGGAGGGCATATGGACAAGAATTCTAACAAAGCTTTTAACGTATCTTTAATAATGCTTATTGCCTTAACACTTATGATTGCCTTTTTTATCGTAGTGACTCAGGCCTTTTTGCCGCGCGAAATGACATATGACGAGTTTTCGGTTAAAACTTTCGATAACGACTGGTACGTAACGCTTCCAAACGGCACAAGAATGGCAACAGAGATTCCTTGTGCATACGATGTCCCGCGAGGAGAAGTTTTTGTATTGGAGAAATACCTTCCTTCAACACTTAAACCTTATTATTTCTTATGTTTTAAATCACAGCACGAGGACTTTACTTTCTACGTAGACGGTAAAAAAGTATATCAATATTCAATGCTTGATAATCCGCATTTCGGAACAAGCTCGCCGTCCGCTTTCGTCTTTCTCGAGATTATGCCGCATTATATCGGCAAGACCCTGAAAATAGAAGTTACTTCAAGTACCCGCTATTCGGGCACTTTTTCGTCGATATACTACGCACAGAAAGGTGACTTCTGGCTTTCGGAAGTTAACAGCCACTGGTTCGAGATTATCTCTTTCTCCGCAATGCTTGTGTGTGGCCTTCTCTGCGTATTTTATGCCATATTCTCGTTTTTCTTCCGACATAGCCTTCATACAATCGGCTTACTCGGTCTTTTGCAGGTGATTGCCGGAACATGGATATTCACTAATCTTAACCTGCGTCAGCTCGTATTTCCAAATATGTCGATGGCCTCGGACATCCCGTTCCTTATGATTATGCTTCTTCCTATCACGGGGTCGCTTTTCATATATACGGTTCAAAAATGCAGATATCCGAAATGCCATATAACAGTCGCAATTCTTTCAGCTATCAACCTTATTGTATGCGCGCTTTTACGCTTAACAAGCGTTCTTCCTTATGAAGACACAATTTTCTCCACCTCCGTTTTCATCTTGCTTTTCATGCTTTCTGCTATTATCACGATGATTATGGATATATATAATGGAGGAATCAAGGATTATAAGATTACCGCATTAGGTTTCCTTACCGCGCTTATCTGCGGTCTTGCACAGTTATACGCTTACCTCAGCAAGACACTTAACATATCCGGAATCCTTTTTTGCGTAGGTCTTATGGCTCTTGTATTCGCGTCTATATTGGATGCTATTCTCGATTACAGACATAAAATTACGGAGCGCGACCTTGCTCTTGAATCAAGCCACGCCAAGGCACAGTTTCTCGCCAATATGTCACACGAAATCAGAACTCCGATTAACGCAGTTCTCGGTATGAATGAAATGATTCTCCGGGAATCTCAAGATAATAATATATTGGAATACGCAACCGACATAGAACATGCGGGACAGAGTTTGCTCGCGTTAATCAACGACATCCTCGACTACTCCAAGATTGAGAGCAATAAGCTTGATATCGTTCCTGTTGAATATTATCCTGCATCGCTTCTTAACGACGCCTATAATCTCGTTATTGAGCGTGCAAGAAAGAAAGATTTGGATTTAAGAGTTCAGGCAGACCCGGAAATTCCGGCAAGTTTACGTGGTGACGAAGTCAGACTTCGCCAAATTCTTACAAATCTTCTTACGAATGCAATTAAGTATACCGACAGAGGCAACGTTACATTAAAGGCTTTTTCGGAAAAAGCGCCTGATGGTAAGACTATGCTCACTCTTTCGGTTATTGATACGGGAATCGGTATTAAAGATGAAGATAAGGATGTGCTTTTCTCTTCATTCCAGCGTCTTGACCAGATTAAGAACCGTAACGTTGAAGGCACGGGCTTAGGTCTTGCAATTACGCATAATCTTGTAGAACTTATGGGCGGAACGATATCGGTTGAAAGTACTTACGGTGTCGGTTCTACTTTTACATGCACGATTCCTCAGGAAATCGTCAATGAATCTCCGATGGGTACATTGTCTATCGGTCTTTCTGCCGTCGACATAAAAAATCGTCCGAAGAATACGCTCCGCGCGCCTTCGGCCAATATCCTTGTCGTTGACGACGTAGAGATGAATCTTAAAGTATTCAAGTCACTTCTTAAAGATACCAATATCAGTATAGATACAGCTACATCCGGTATTGAATGTC
>JAGAAH010000087.1 GCA_017615375.1 Lachnospiraceae bacterium
AGAAGAGAGGCGATAATGAAATCGGATTTTCTTCTGTGCGAGGTGGCTCGATTACGGGAGATCATGATGTAATCTTCGCCGGTATCGATGAGACTTTGACTCTTTCACATACTGCTTATTCACGTGAGGTTTTTGCAAAGGGAGGTATCGCTGCAGCTCAGTTTCTTGCAGGCAAAGAGCCGGGATTATACAGCATGCAGGATGTAATCAAGTATTATTAAAGCAACTGCGGGGGCGGTGGCTTAATAAATATAAATTGGGGTTTATATTTGGAGGAAGAAATGAACGAGAAGTATTTAAGACAGCTCAGTAAGCAGTTTCCGAACAGGGCAGCAGTCGCAACAGAGATAGTTAACTTATCGGCTATCCTTAATCTGCCTAAGGGAACCGAGCATTACATGACGGACATCCATGGAGAGTATGAACAGTTTACACATGTTCTTCGTAACGGTTCCGGTGCTGTAAGAAGAAAGATTGATGAGGTTTTTGGGGACGAGCTCATCGATAAGGATAAAAGACAGCTTGCTACACTTGTGTATTATCCTGAAGAAAAGATGAAAATGATTCTTTCCGACAAGAAGCTTAATGCGGAAGAGTGGTATAATGTTACGCTTCATCGCCTTATTAAGCTTACTAAGAAAGCATCATCCAAATATACGAGATCTAAGGTTCGTAAAGCGTTACCGAAGGATTTCGCTTATATCATGGAAGAGCTTTTATCCGACCGTTCCGATATTGCGGATCAGGAAGGATATTACAGCGAGATATTCCATGATGTAATAAGAATCGGACGTGCAAGAGAACTTGTGGTTGCGTTCTGTGAAGTTATAAGAGCTTTTACGGTAGACCATCTTCATATAATCGGTGATATCTACGACAGAGGACCTGCACCGCATCTTGTAATGGACGATTTAAGAGCTTTTAAGAATGTCGACATTCAGTGGGGTAACCATGATGTTGTATGGATGGGCGCTGCTGCAGGTAATCCTGCATGTGTTGCAACCGTTCTTAGAATCTGTGCAAGATACGGAAACCTCGATATCTTAGAGCAGGGATACGGAATCTCGGCATTGCCTCTTGTGCGTTTCGCAATGAAAGCATATGCGAATGACCCTTGTCCGGCATTCCCTATTAAGTACAGCACGGATCAGTACGACCAGATGGATGAGACCCTTGATATGAAGATTCATAAAGCGATTACGATTATTCAGTTCAAGGTAGAAGGTCAGATGATTAAGCGTCATCCTGAGTACAATATGGATGACAGAATGCTTCTTGATAAGATAGACAGAAAGAAAGGAACTGTACGTATCAAAGGAGTCGATTATAAGCTTCTTGATCCGGAGTTCCCGACAGTAGACCCGAAAGACCCTTATAAGCTTACGCCTGAAGAGAAGGACGTTATGGATAAGATGCAGCAGGCATTTATCAATTCCGAGAGACTGCAGCGCCATATTTCCTTCCTTTATGAAAAAGGCTCGTTATATAAGGTATATAACGGACAACTTCTTTTCCACGGATGCGTTCCGCTTAATGAAGACGGCACATTCATGGAAGTAAAGCTTGAAGGTAAGAAGTACAAGGGCAAAGCGCTTTATGATAAGATGGATAAGATGCTTAGAGAAGCATATTATAACCGTGATATGACTAAGCCTACAAAGAGCGATATTCATTATTACGGATGGCTTAATGCAGGTTCGCCTGTATTCGGCAAGGACCAGATGGCGACATTTGAGCGTCAGTACCTTGTGGAGAAAGAGCCACAGGCCGAGAAACTTAATCCATATTATAAATTGCAGGAGAACGAGAAAGTTATCGATAGTATCCTGGCAGAGTTTGGACTTACAGGTCCTGACAGCCATATCATTAACGGACACGTTCCGGTTAAGCAGATTAAGGGTGAATCACCGGTACGTTGCGGTGGCAAGCTTCTTTCGATTGACGGTGGATTCTCCAAGCCATATCAGAAGACAACGGGTATTGCGGGATATACGCTTACATATAACTCGTACGGTATGGTGCTTGTTGCGCATGAACCGTTTAAGTCGATGATGGACGCAGTAACGGAGGAAACTGACGTACATTCCAACAAGATTCTTGAAGAAAGAGTTGTAAAAAGAAAGCTTGTACGTGATACCGATACGGGCGTAAAGATTGCCGAAGACATTAAGGACCTTGAGTCTTTGATGGAGGCTTATAAGAAGGGTATTATACCTGAGGGTGAACTTAAGACCCGATAGATTTAGGAGTTAGAATTAATGAGTGATAACAAAGACAACAGAGAAGAAACTGAATACGAAGATGTGTGTTACATATGCAGACGTCCCGAGTCCAAGACCGGTAAGATGCTTCATATACCACAGCATATATCGATTTGCGTAGACTGTATGCAGAGAACTTTTGACCAGATGGACAATATGTCTATGATGCCGTCAAACTTCGATTTTGGACCGGCGTTTGCCGAGATTCCGGATGCCGGAGCAAAGGAAGACGGTGATGAAAAGGAATCTGAGGGTAAAAACGCAAAACGAAAGGGTCCTAGTATCCGTTTTCTTAACCTTGCAGATATGGGCGGCTTGTCGGATATTCCGCAGTCGCAGCGTGTAAAGAAGGCTAAGCAGAAGGAAAAGGTTAAGCCGGTATTTGACATAAGCGATATTCCTGCACCGCATAAGATTAAGGAAGAGCTTGATAAGTATGTAGTGGGACAGGAGCAGGCTAAGAAGGTTATGTCTGTTGCCGTATATAATCACTATAAGAGAATTGCCAATCCGAATAAGGATGGTGTGGAGATTGAGAAGTCCAATATGCTTATGATTGGACCTACGGGCTGCGGCAAGACTTATCTTGTACGTACCCTTGCTAAGCTTCTTGATGTGCCGCTTGCGGTAACTGACGCGACATCGTTAACAGAAGCAGGATATATCGGTGATGATATCGAG
>JAGAAH010000088.1 GCA_017615375.1 Lachnospiraceae bacterium
AAGTATCTCTTTAAGAATTCTGGTTTGCTCTATTTTACCTTCTCCGCTGTCATAAGCTTCAAGATGAGTATTGATTAATACAAGTTCTTTGTCACCGACGTAAATTCTCGTTATAAGCAAGCATCGTTTGAGGTTTCCGAGACGTACCGGCCAGGAGAACGGGCACGGAAGTTTGACTCTTGAAGCTTCTTTTATAGGGGAGGACGATAAAGTCATTATTCCGCCGTTAACCATTCCTATAGGAGGGATCGGATAAGGAATGAATTTGACTTTGAAGTTATATGCAAATGTTGATTGATAATGCTTGTTCTCATTAAGCTTATCAAAGAAGAAAGAAGTTTCATCAATCTTATATGAACGACGGCTTTTTACATCAACTTCCTGTAAGAAGACAAAGTCGGGATTGGAGCCGATTATACTGTCTGCGATTGCCGTAAGGTTAGTGTTGACGCGCTCTTTATCGGCAGTCATTACACTTTCGCCGCCATCCATGAAGAAGTCTGCATTATCGCCCAAAGCACCGTAGCCTACATTCCAGGTAAGTATTGAATATTCAGTTTCTTGATCGAGCGTTCCGTTAATATCTTCGCCGTTAATCTCTACACTTTCTATGTCATTAGGTCTATATTCCACGATGGTAAGCCATCCGAAGAAAAGCGCTACACATAAGAAAAGCGTAGCGATTATTGACAGAATGCTTATTACTATCTTTTTTAAAATCCCTTTTTTCTTATTTTTCATGTCAGGTCCTCCTGAATTTGGTTATTTAATAGAATAACAAAAAAATGGCGTATTGGCAATAAGCGAAGTGTTGCGGTTGTCTATATTTCTGTGTTATTATTTGATAAGGTTATTAATGGAGAGGCGATTATCGTATGAATGAATTATATAAAAAAACCGTAGATGAGGTTAAAAGCACGGAAAATATTAGTAAAGAACAGTTCGAGCTTTTATATAATACCGAAGGCAAAGAAGAGACAGAGTATCTGTACGAGGCGGCAAGATATGTGGCACAGGCTCATTTCGGTAAGGCAGTATATCTTCGAGGTCTTATTGAGTTTACGGATTATTGCAAGAATGATTGCTATTATTGCGGAATAAGATGCGGTAATAAAAGCGCAGAACGGTATAGATTGACTGAAGAAGAGATTCTTTCCTGCTGCGAGATGGGCGATAAGCTCGGATTTAAGACCTTTGTGTTGCAGGGGGGAGAAGATCCGTACTTTACCGATGAGAGAATCTGCGATATAGTTCGTAAGATTAAGGCAAAGTTCCCGAAGGCTGCGGTTACGCTTTCTATAGGTGAGAAGTCGTACGAAAGCTATAAAAAGTTCTATGATGCGGGTGTGGATAGATACTTATTAAGACACGAGACCGCAAATGAAGAGCATTATTCGAAGTTACATCCTGATAATCTTTCAGGAGCGCATAGAAAGCAGTGTTTACGAGACTTAAAGGATATAGGATTCCAGATCGGATGCGGAATAATGGTCGGAACGCCGTATCAGACTATAGATAATATCTATGAAGATATAGAGTTTATGAAGGATTTGCAGCCTCATATGATAGGAATAGGTCCTTTTATAGCTCATAAAGATACACCTTTTAAGGACGAACCTAACGGAAGTGCCGATAAGACGGTAATCTTACTTGCAATATTAAGATTACTCTTCCCGAAGGCGCTTTTACCTGCTACTACGGCACTTGGAACAGCCGATGCAAAGGGACGTGAGAGAGGAATCCTGGCAGGTGCCAATGTAATTATGCCGAATCTATCGCCTGTTAAAGTAAGGGATAAGTATCTTCTCTACGATGGCAAGATTTGCACGGGTGAAGAAGCGGCGGAATGCAATGTGTGCTTAAGACGAAGAGTGGAAAGCGTCGGATATAAAGTAGAAGATGTAAGAGGCGACCATCCGGATTTCGTGAAGTAAGAAAATATAGAGAAGGAAAGGTTTATGAATAAGAAGTTAGAAAACGTATTATCATATGTATTTATTGTAATAGGAGCGCTCCTTGCGAGTTTCTCGGTTGTATGTATCTTAATTCCAAATGATGCAATCGACTACGGAACAGCGGGTATATCGATTATTATAAGTAAACTTACGGGTTTTAACCTGTCGCTTTGCGTAATTTGCTTATTCCTGCCTTTCTGGATTGCGGGCATAAGAATTATCGGTATTCATTTTGGTATTAAATCGCTTGTCGGGTCAGTTGTGTATACGGTAGGACTTGCGGTATTCGAGAGGGTGCCGTTTGAACTTAATACGGAACACTTCCTGGCAGTAGCTTTCGGAGGAGCAATACTTGGCTTAGGACTTGCGATAATCTTACGATTTGGTGGATGTATCGATGGTTCGGAGATTATAGCGAACATTATAATCAATGCGATTTCGAAGAGAACAGGTAAAAACTATGGAATGACTTATATTCTTCTCGGATTTAACGCATGTGTATATATGGCGACTTTCGTGCTTATTAATCGTAATGCCGCACTTATGAGTTTGCTTGTATATGTAGTTGCAACATCCGTTATAACCAATGTAACGGATCACTTCGATTCGGTTAAGCAGGTAACGATTATAACCAAGGAACCTGAGAAGCTTATTAAAGAGATTAAGGATGAACTTAATAAGACCTGCACATATATGGATTCGTTTGGAGTTATTGCAGGTAAGAATACGACACTTATTTGTTATATAAGTTATTTTGAATTATCGACCATGAAGGAGATTATCTCGAGAAATAAGGGAACCTTCAGTACGGTATCGACGATTGATGAGATATTAAGATAAAAGATAAAAAAATATTTTTCATTTTCTGTAACGAAATGAGATTTTTTGGCATTAACAGACATGAAGAAAGGAGGAAGACGATTGGACGGCGAAGAAATATATTTGAAATACGCCAAGAATGTCTACAGTTTCCTGATGTCCAAGACGCATGACACGGAGATTGCGGAAGAAGTGACGCAGGAGACGTTCTATCAGGCTATTAAGAGTATCGATCGCTTTGATGAATCGTCATCCGTTACAACCTGGCTTTGTGCCATTGCCAAGAATCTGCTTATGGCTTACCTAAGGAAGCATAAGATGGAAGAACCGCTAAGTGTTGAAACGGAAGACGGAGAGACTATATCGGTTATAGATAAAGTGGCTTATGAAGCGTCCGCAGAGACTAAAGCAGTCGAATCTGATGAACGGATCGAACTTATGAAGAAGCTGCATTATCTAAAGGAACCATATAGAGAAATCTGTTACTTGCGGATTTTCGCGAATCTTTCGTTCAAAGAGATCGGAGATGTGTTCGGAAAGAGTGAGAACTGGGCACGAGTTTCATTTTATCGAGGCAAAGAAGCCTTAAGGAAGGAGTTACAGAAAAATGAATAATATACCATGTGAAGTAATAAGAGATTTGCTTCCATCATATGTGGATAAGCTTACTAGCGAAGTTACCAATGATATTGTAAAAGCGCACTTGAAAGAGTGTAAGGAATGCGCCGGTGAGTATGAAAGAATGATTGCACCGGAAAAAGTGATTACCGGTGATGATGAAAAAGAGGTTGCTTTCTTAAAGAAGCAGAAGAATAAAGTGAGAAAAGCGATTATCGGCGGAGTGTTGGCTACGATACTTTGCGTTATCGTTGTGATAGGAATTAAAGTTTGCGTAATAGGTAAGGAATCAAATCCACAGTCACTTGCGGTTGAGTATACGGTTAATGATAAAACCGTTGATTTTAAGTGTGAGTTGATGAATGCGACTTCGGTTGCGAGAATAACCGGCATATCTTTTGATGCAAAGAACGGAAGGCTGGATATTAAGGTAAGAGAATCGATGCGTATACCGTTTGGTGGTAATACCGAAGTTCGCGGTATATACGAAGCAAATGAGAAGTTTAATGAAATCTATCTTAACGGTTGGCTTATATGGCAGGATGGAGTTAAAATTTCCACCGATGTAGAAAAGCTCTACAGATATAAGAATGAATATGTCGGAAATGCAAGTGCTGATGTGAATCTTGCGTATGCCTTAGGTATAAAAGATACATTCGGCGAGTTTACGAATGAGCTTCATACAAGTGAAGAGCCGTATGGCTGGACATTGAGCTTTTCAGGAGAGCTTAATACTAAGAAATCGAGGGAAGATACGGAAGAGCTTCTTACAAAGTACGGAGCGGTTATTCTTTCGATGGTGGAAAATTTGAGTTATGTTGAATTTAAATATATAGATAATGGTGAAGAAGTAACGGTTAAGGTGACTTCGGAGGATGCGTCTGCCTACATAGGCACGGACGTTAAGAAGGCAGCAGAATCAGTGGCTGACTTACAAAGATTGATTAAGCTATTGGGGATAATGATTTAAAAAGCACCGAAGAACCGTCCCTAGGTGAGAAACTTATTAGAATCGAGGAATTTGTATGAGAAAAGCATATCTTGATAATTTACGTTGGGTTGTAGTCGTTATTGTGGTTATATATCATGTATTGTATATGTATAACGCGCAAGGGATAACAGGTACTTTGGGTAAGATTACAGATTTAGAAGTACAGTACTATGATATATATCAGTACATTGTATATCCGTGGTTTATGACGATTTTATTTATCGTATCGGGTATAAGTTCAAGATATGCACTTGATAAAAGTTCCGGAAGAGAGTTCATCAAGAAAAGAACGACGAAATTACTGGTGCCGGTGACGGTAGGACTTTTTGCTTTTCAGTTTATTCAGGGATATATCAATATATCTTTTTCGGGAGTTGCAAGTGATCTGTCAATGCCGCTTTTTGCCAAGATAATTGCATGTATCTTGAGCGGAATCGGAGTTCTATGGTATCTTCAGATGCTGTGGCTTTTTTCGCTTGCAATAGTTCTTATTAAGAAGATTGATAATGATCATCTGTGGAATGTATGCAGTAAAACACCGGTGTGGGCGCTTTTCTTATTGGCAATTCCTGTATACGGAGCGGGACAGATACTTAATACACCTAAGATTGTTGTATATAGATTCGGATTATATTTCTTCGCATTTTTGCTTGGTTACTTCGTGTTCTCACATGACGAA
>JAGAAH010000089.1 GCA_017615375.1 Lachnospiraceae bacterium
AATGGCGAGTATCGTTGTTTATATAGAATGTAAAAAATAATGTACATAGCATGGGATATAATGTTTATATAAAACAAATATTCCAAGGAGGTTTTATGGATTGACTATTATTAGATAAAGAGTATATTAAAGGTACAAGCTCGTATTGAGTTTGATAATAACAACGAGGAGATTATTAAAATGAAGGTTTATCAAGGAAATTCAACTTTTGGAACCCCAGCTTTCACTGTTGACAAAAACAAGGTATATCAAGGAAATTCGACTTTTGGAACTCCTTTTTACACAATTAACAATAATAAAGTATATCAGGGAAATTCGACCTGGGGAACGCCTGCATTTACGATAGTTAATGATAAAGTATATCAGGGAAATTCAACTTTTGGAACGCCAGCCTACACGATAGTTAATGATAAGGTATATCAGGGGAAATCGACCTGGGGAACACCGGCATTTACATTGAAGTTTTAATAGTTAAAGTTTAAGAGGCGTAGCATTAGGCTACGCCTTTATTTTGTTTGTTGCTGAGTATCTTTATGTAACGGGAATCCTTCCGGCACGAGTTTATCGACATACGCTGCGATTCTATAAGCCATCTTTATGGGAATTACGAAGAATAAGTTTGTCAAGTATATTGCATTTTGATGTGGATGCTGTAAACTAGAATACAAATAATTACTGGGGGGATGTATTAATGAAATTAAGTGAAAGATTTTGGACCAAAGCGTTTTTAATTCTGGCATTAGTATTTGTTATTTTGTTTTCGCACTTTGTATGCAGAAATGAAGTAACGAAGATGCCTTTTATTAACCAATCTGTAGAGCACTTGGATGATGCACAGTCTATGGTTTTGAAAATATCTGCGTCAACCTTAACCGTTTCATACTTTATATCCCTTCTTCCGGATGACCATGCGTCACCGTTAGCAGGTACATTGGCTGATTTTTCAAAATATTTTGTATTGCTTTTGGGTATGATTTTTCTGGAAAGATTGATGGTTCTTGAGGGAATACCGTTAGTTTTCTCTATTATTATTCCGGCAAGCTGCTTTTTCTTTATGTTGTTTATTCTTTTCAAAAAGGAAATTCTTAAAAAAATCGGACTTAAGTTATTGGTTTTCGGGATAGCTGTATTGCTTGTAGTACCTTGCGGAACTTATTTGTCACAAACAATCGGTGATAGGTATCTGGGTTATGTTAATGACACAATCACAAAGGCAGAAGCCGGTTCTGAGGTTATCGATGATTCAGTGTCGATGGAGACCGGTGATAAGAGCTTTTATGAAAAGGTTTCTGCACTGTTTCAAACAGCAGTAAATGGCTTAAAGGATTATATTAATTACTTCAAAAATATAAT
Organism: Lachnospiraceae bacterium; assembly: GCA_017615375.1. Taxonomy (GTDB): domain Bacteria; phylum Bacillota; class Clostridia; order Lachnospirales; family Lachnospiraceae; genus XBB1006. The sequence continues at coordinate 1,354 of JAGAAH010000089.1, forward strand.
TGAGAGATTTATAACTTCAATTGCGATAATGATTATTATATACTGCGGTATACCGTTTATTACATTTGTGATTTTCATTTGGATTTTGAATCAATTATTCCAGTTCCAGTCATTTCAGGTATTGGGAGATAAGCTTATCAGGCGAAGAAGGAAACCGGAGCTTCAAGATGATAAGTTAGAGTTTCCGGATGATAAGTTAAGGGATGACAAGGAGGATTAAAAATGAAGAAGAAGTTACTTGTTATCGGTTGCGGTTTATTAGTAATTCTGTCGGGGCTTATTGTGTGCTTATATTGGAATAAATCACCGGAAGGTGCAGGATACAAGGATCAATTAGAAGAAGTAGACCCGAATACATTGGTTTTGTCTGATCCAACAATAAGAGTGACATTTGAAGAAGTAATACTATCACAGCCAAAAGAAACGAGAAAGCTCGTAGTATTTGAGCAGAATGCCACTGTAAAAGCGAAGGTTGAGAATCGTGTTTTTGAACACATTGATTGGAGTGCACTTACAAGGTCGCAAACAGTATCTTATACTGCTACCGGAAGCTTTGTTGTAGATTTAAGTAATCTATCGAAAAACGATATAGTTGATGACAAAAATAATAAGATTCTTACTATTAAGATTGACCATCCGATGCTTGATAAGATAGAAGTGGATCCTAATAAGATTAAAATTGGTGATACACAGAGAGGCTTGTTGACATTTGGTAATATCAGACTTACATTAGAGGATTATATTTCGATTGAAAAAAGCATTCAAAAGCAATTTAAATCGAAATTCGATACATCTGCAAACGGGCAAAAAGCTGATGACACGGCCTTAGAAATGGTCAAGAAAATATATGAGCCGATTGTAAAGGCTGTAGATGGCGCATATACAGTTATTATTGAATTTAAATAACGACGGAGGACAAAACTTGGATAAGATTAAGAAAATAGGCTTAAACTCGAATCAAATAAAGGTAATTGCAATCATTGCTATGACTATCGACCATGTAACTTGGCTTCTTTTTCCGGGATGCAGTATAATAGCGAAAGAGGAAGCTGGAAAGGTATGAAATGGTTCTTCTATATCTATTATCCGGCACATTTATTTGTTATAGGAATACTAAGAGTAATCATAGGAAACGGAAGTGTTTTCCCGTAGGAGCATTCCGATTTTATTCTTATTTTATAAAAAGCACCTTCCGATTTTATTCCTTTTTTAATTAAATTGACATCCGATTTTATTCCTTAGATAATGGGGTCAGACCCTGTTAATACTGTTAATAAATTGTAAATGAGGGTTTTGTATGACTATGAGAAAGCTTAAGGCAATTATATATGCATTATTGGCAGCTGTCTTTTATGCGATAAATGTTCCGATATCCAAAATGCTGCTTGAACATGTCGGCGAGACAACTATGGCTGCACTTTTATACCTTGGTGCGGGTGTTGGCATTAGTATTCTTTCGGTATTCATGAAAAAAGACAGAAAGAATTCCGAGAAACTATCAGGAAATGACCTGCCGTATGTAATCGGAATGATTGTGCTTGATATTGCGGCACCAATATTCATGATGATAGGTATAAGCAGGGGAACATCTGCAAATGCATCTCTTCTGGGGAATTTTGAGATAGTAGCTACAACAATTATCGCATTAATTGTGTTCAAGGAAGCGGTAACGAAGAGATTGTGGCTGGCGATAGGACTTATAACTTTGTCAAGCGTTATGCTAAGTTTTGAAGGAACAGATAGTTTTTCTTTTTCCTATGGATCTCTATTTGTGCTTGCAGCTACAGCTTGCTGGGGATTGGAAAATAACTGTACAAGGAAAATATCTTCTAAGGATACATACGAGATTGTTATACTGAAGGGTATTTTTTCGGGGCTGGGAGCTCTGATTATCGCTTTTATCATACATGAGAGTTTCCCTGAATGGAAGTATATTGCCATCGCGCTTATTCTGGGATTTGTGGCATACGGAATGAGCATTTTCCTTTATGTAAGAGCACAGAATGTATTGGGAGCAGCCAAGACAAGTGCATATTACGCAGTGGCTCCGTTTGCGGGAGCATTTCTTTCATTTGTCTTTTTGAAAGAAACACTGTCATGGATGTACATGTTGGCTCTAATAGTGATGCTAATAGGATCTGTGGTGGTCGTTACAGATACATTGATTCGTTATCATTCCCATGAGCATCAGCATACATTTACTCATACACATGACGGAAGCACACATGAGCATACAATTACACATATACATGATCATGCTCATTATGTGACGGATTCAAAGCATGGTCATCATCATTCAAAACAGGAACTTGAGCAGGAGCCGGGAGCTGTACATATAGGGTGAGCGGCAATGAAACTTAAGAATGCATCGGTTTCTGATATAAGTGGGGACGGCGATGTAGAAGGAGGTATGAACGTGGAAATAAGAGAATATAAGGAATATAACGAAGAAGAAATAGTTCGACTTTATACGGCAGTTGGATGGAAAGCATATATAGAGAATTTGCCTGCTTTGCGAGAGGGATATAAGAATTCCATGCTGATTCTGGCTGCGTATGAAGGTGATGAGCTTTTAGGCATTATAAGAGCCGTCGGAGACGGTGCAACAATAGTATTTGTGCAGGATATTATTGTATTTCCCGATAAGCAAAGAAAAGGAATCGGAACAGCTTTATTAAAGGCTGTGTTGGATAGGTATTCCAATGTGCGTCAGATAGAACTTGTTACCGATAATACGGCAAAAACAGTAGCATTCTATAAATCAATCGGATTCTCGGAAATGTCCGAAATAGGATGCTGCGGATTTATGTTCACGGGGCGCAGATAACACAGGTTAAGCATAAAGACATTTGAAGAAATAGGGCGTAGCTTAGGCTACGCCCTTATTGTATCCGGTAATATTGCTTTGTCGTCTATATAATAGTCGCAGGTTATCTTACGGGAATTGTTACCGTAGAGTTCAACGATTTCCGGAAGATTATCATTTATGGCATCAAAGGTAAGCTCATAGTCGCGACACCAGGAGACTGCACGATCTAAGGCTTCTCCGGCGCGGCAAGTCCATAATATGAGCTTGTTGCCTTGTTCCTTCTGGGAAATAAGATATTCAATTAGAGGTCTGTTGGGTTCGCCAAGCTCCGGCCAATTGCTGTAGCAAAGGGTTCCGTCGAAGTCTACGGCTATAATGCTGTAATCCATACGTACTCCAATCTGATTCTAAATCTTCCTACATAGCAAACGTTTGTTCTAATGTGTATTATTAATATAGCACGAATCGAACATTTGTTCAAGATATAAAATTGTGAAATTTTCTGGTATAATTTACTTGTTAATAATTTGTTCATGGGGTCAGGCACCTAAATGAAAGGAAGGTAAAACTATGAAAAGAGTCAATGATTTTTTGAAGGATGCGGGTGTATATTATCTTGCAACGGTTGACCAAGATCAGCCGAGAGTAAGACCGTTTGGTACGGTTAATATATTTGACGGTAAGCTTTATATACAGACCGGTAAGGTTAAGGATGTATCGAAGCAGATTCATAAGAATCCGAAGGTTGAGATTTGCGCTTTTAAAGACGGCGCTTGGATAAGGGTTGCGGGAGAGCTTATTGAAGACGACAGAAGAGAAGCACGCGAATCAATGCTCAATGCTTATCCGGATCTTAGAAAAATGTATTCCGAGGATGACGGTAACACCGAGGTATTTTACTTTAAGAACGCGACCGCAACATTTACCGCATTCGGAAAAGAGCCTGAAGTAATTAAGTTCTAAATATATGATGATTAAGTTTTCAGGCGGAGGTATACAAGTGGAAATAATCAAGATTAATAACCTTACGAAGTACTATGGCAAGGCAAGGGGAATAATTGACCTTAACCTTGCGATTAATGAGGGCGATTGTTTTGGATTCATGGGCCCGAACGGAGCGGGAAAGTCGACAACGATAAGGACGTTACTTGGTCTTATATCGCCGACATCCGGTTCTGCCACGATATTCGGTAAGGACATAGTTAAAGAAAATAAGAATATACTTGCCGAAGTGGGATACCTTCCGTCGGAGGCGCTTTTCTACCCACGTATGAAAGTTAAGGACGCGCTTAAACTGTCGGCAGATTTAAGGAAGAAAGATTGCAGCGAAGAAAGCAAGAAACTCTGCGAGAGACTGCAGCTTGACCCGAATAGAAAGGTTGAGGAGCTTTCGTTTGGTAACAGAAAGAAAGTCGCAATCTGCTGCGCTTTGCAGAGTGACCCGAAGCTTCTTATACTTGATGAGCCGACGGGCGGACTTGATCCTCTTATGCAGCATGAGTTCTTTGAGATTCTAAAAGAGCGTAACAAGAAGGGTACGACGATATTCCTGTCGAGCCATATCTTATCTGAAGTGCAGAATAACTGCACCAAGGCTGCGGTTATAAGGGAAGGTAAGATTATTGCATGCGACAGCGTGGATGCTTTGACGAAGACAAGTGCCAAGAGAGTTGTCATCTACGGAAAGGTCGATATTACGGGACTTGTCGGCATCAAGGACCTTACAGAAGCAGGTAACAAAACGGCATTTCTATATAATGGTGACGTGAAAGAGCTTTTAGCAAGACTTAATCGCGGCGAGGTTACGGACGTGACCATATCCGAACCGGATCTTGAAGAGATATTCTTACATTATTACGAGTAAAACGGGGAGGAAATGGATATGACAATCGTTAGACATGAATTAAAGCAGGGAAGAATGGCATTCCTTATATGGACCGGAGTACTGGCATTTATGCTTATGGTATGCATCGTAATCTTCCCGGAGATGAAGTCGCAGATGGCTGATATGAACGATATGCTCTCATCGATGGGAGCCGTGAGCGAAGCATTTGGCATGGACCAGCTTAATTTCTCGACTCTTATAGGATATTATGTGGTTGAATGCGGCAACGTATTAGGACTTGGCGGTGCATTATTTGCGGCAATGTGCGCAAGTCTTATGCTTAGTAAGGAAGAAAGCGGCAGAACCGCGGAATTTTTGCTTTCTCACCCTGTAAGCAGAGTTCGTATTATTACAGAAAAGCTCTTCGCGGTAGTTCTTGAGATTACTGCGATGAACCTTATAGTCTATATTATTTCAATGCTGTCTATTATGGCGATAGGTGAGTCGGTTCCGTGGAAAGAGTTTAATCTTGTGCATCTTGCTTATTACATTCTGCAGCTTGAACTTGCCGGAATATGCTATGGAATCTCGGCATTTATAAGAAAGGGCGGCTTGGGAGTAGGCCTTGGAGTCGGCGTTATTATGTATTTTCTTAATATCATTTCGAATCTTACGGATTCGGCAAAAGGCCTTAAGTATATAACACCGTTTTCTTATTGTGAAGGTGCGGATATTGTTAATAACGGCGCGCTTACCGGTAAATATCTCGTTGTGGGCGTTATATGGGCAGTTATCGGTATTATAGCGGCATATATTTATTATTCAAAGAAAGATATACAGTAAGGTATAAAAATACGCATAATTAAAGGGGCTTCAAATTCGAAGCCCCTTTTTATTGTGATTTTTGTTTTCAATTAATTGTTGTTGGCTCCGCGGCTTCTTAATGCTCTGGATAATGTGTGCGATATGATACCGCCGATTAAAAGACCTGCCGCTGCTTCAAATAAGCCCTGAATTCCTACAAGTAAGATTACAAACATAAATGGATTGGTTGCACCCTTGGCTGTTACTAAGCCCTGAATGTATTCCGAATTGTAGAAAAATACGATTAAACATGTCATAAAGAGAATCGTATTAAGAAGCGGTGCACAAAGCGCGCCAAAGTAATAGCTTAATCTCTTAAGATGACATTTGTCACGGAAGAATCTGAAAATGTAAGCAACCAGTAAGCCGTCAAGAGCTCTTGGTATAATTGCCGTAAAAGCAAGTGCTACAGGATTCAATCCGAAAAGAATTGTTGTCATACCGCCGATACCCATGACTGCACGGATGAAGCTGTTGATACCAAATGCCGCTCCGCAGATAAGTCCGCCGATAGGACCGATTACGATTGCTGCTACAGCAACCGGGATAGTTACGATAGAAATGCTTAAAAGCGGAGTTACGATTGTGCCTAACGGGGTATTACCCATGATAAGTACGATGGCAACAAGCACCGCTGTTTCTACCAAAGTATAAGTGTTGAACTTTTTGCTTTTAGATGTGCTCAATTAAGTAGCCCTCCTTATTCAAAATGCTGTTCAAAAATCACAAGAAGATAATACACTAAAAACGTTTAATAAGCAAGAAACTATTTGCAAAACTTTCTATAATAATGTTACAATCAATTTCGGTGCGTATAATGAAATACGCTCGAAAGGATATATGAAATGAAAAACGCGAAAAAAACAATAATGCTGCTTGCAATTGCTATCATATGGGGATATGCTTTTGTGGCACAGTCGGAGGGCGGCGAACTTGCCGGCCCATATACTTTTAATGGATTAAGAATGTTCTTCGGAATAATATTTTTAATTCCGGTATCCATTATCAAGGATACGATAGATAAGAAAAAAGCTAATCCTAAGCCTGACGGAGATAAGAAGACTTTATGGAAAGCAGGAATCCTTTGCGGTCTTGCATTATTTACGGCAACAACCGTACAGCAGTTGGGACTGACACTTGGAACCGAGTCCGGAAAAGCAGGCTTTTTAACCGCAATCTATATTCTTATAGTTCCGATATTTTCGATATTCTTACATAAGAAACCGGGATTTAATATCTGGATTGGTGTTGTGCTTGCACTTATAGGACTTTACATGCTTTGCATGAGTGGTGAGATTTCCTTAAGATTCTCAGATATTCTTATAGTGATTTGTGCATTCCTTTTTGCAATACAGATACTTCTTGTGGATCATTATTCGCCGCATGTAGACGGAATCAAGCTTGCAATTATAGAATTCCTTGTAACCGGAACGATTTCGCTTATTCCGATTGCAATATTCGAGATTGCACCGGTGGGATTATCCGCATGGCTTAGCAATACGTTCTGCAGTGAGCTTTTCATTCCGTTCTTATTTGCAGGTGTATTCTCATGCGGTATCGCATACACCTTGCAGATTGAAGCTCAGCGTGACTATAACCCTACGATTGCATCGCTTATCATGAGCCTTGAAGCCGTTTTTGCCTCTATATTCGGCGTTATCTTCTTACAGCAGTACATGACCAATAGAGAGCTCATCGGTGCGGGAATCATGTTTATCGCGATTATAATCGCACAGCTTCCTATCGGAAAGCGTCAATAATATAATCAACAAAAGTCGATTCGAGTGTCGGAAGCGGATGGCCTTTACGCCATACGAAAAGGTATTCAATATCCCGGATGTTTCCGGTTAAATCCTTGGCGATAAGCTTATCGTCCGGGATA
>JAGAAH010000090.1 GCA_017615375.1 Lachnospiraceae bacterium
ATACGTATTGACAAAACACGTATGCACAACTATAATGTAGAAAGGAGTAAGAATGCCTATAACACCATTTAAGATGGAGCGGGAGCTTTTAAAGGATGGTTGGGTGTTTAAGAACCAAGAAGGTTCTCATAGGAATTATGTACATCCGACGAAGCCCGGAAAAGTTACAATTCCGTTTCACAAAAAAGATTTGAAAAAGAATACTGAAAGATTAATTAGAAAACAGGCAGGTTTAGTTAGTAGAGATAAGAAAAGAAAGGAGCGATAATATGTTAGCAATATATCCGGCGTGCGTAATTGCGGAAGATGAGGGCGGATATACAGTGTTTTTTCCGGACCTCAATGATCTGGCAACATGTGGAGACGATGAGCAGGAAGCTATGGAAATGGCGGTAGATTGCCTGGCGGGCTATATACATTGGCTTATGCAGGACGGAGAAGAGATACCAAAGCCTTCGCCGGCGAGTTCTATAGATCTTAAGAAGGTCGCAGAAGAATCGGAAGTTGATATAAAGAGTGTGTATACTGCAGTAATCTCCGTTGACGTGGAAGAATATGCAGCTAAGCATTTTGAGAAATCGGTTAAGAAGACATTATCTATCCCGGAGTGGATTGATAAGGCAGCTAAGAAACAGGGAATCAATTTTTCCAAGACATTACAGGAAGCATTAATAGCTAAGATTATGTGATTATAATTGAAAGTGGCATATTATGAGAAAACAGGTTTATAGTTTGATTATTACACTTGGCGCATGTGCGCTTTTATAACATACAAAAAAATGTGGTCATATGACCACATTTTTTCTTGACAAAAGGTAATTGACACAATAGAATATTTATAGAGGGGGTGGATGCGTGGCTAACCAAGCAAGTGCTGAAGAGATAGTGAAATTCCTTGTTAAAGCCAAGAAACTGCTCTCTATGGGTGAATACATAATGATTCCCAGAAGAAAGAATATGCAGGCTTTGGCACAGCTGGGATTTACAATTACTGATGCCAAGAATGAAATATTGGATTTGGCCACGGGAGATTATTATAAAGGGCCTAAGCAAGATTTTGATTTGAATTATCCCGGAGATGTATGGGAGTTTAAGAAGGATATAGGCAGCATTCAGTTTTATGTAAAGCTGAAGATTTAAATAATACAAGGTAAAGAGGTTTTAAAGTGCTTATCGTTTCATGAGGATGAGTTTTCTGGGTTAAGGTGATTTTAATGAAGAATTATTGTGAAGAATGCGGAAGAGAAGTTGAAACCAAGATAATTGTTAAGAATGAAGAATATACAGTATGCGGTGAGCAGGTTATGGTAGAAGCAAGAGTTCTTACATGTGCAGAGTGCGGGGAAGAACTCTTTTCGGAAGAATTGGATAACGAGACGTTACTTAGCGCATATAATGAATACCGTAAAAGACATAGATTGTTATCTGCGGAAGAGATTAAAGAGATAAGGGAACAATACCAGCTTAGCCAAAGGGGATTTGCCAAGTTACTCAACTGGGGAGACAAGACTATCTACAGATATGAGAATGGTTCAATTCAAGATAAAGCGCATAATAGTTTAATGCTTTTCTTACGTGAACCTGAGAATATGCGAATATATCTTAATGAGAATGAGGTGTTGCTTGCAGAGAGACAGAAGGCGAGACTTCTTGCTGTTGTCGATAAGCTTATTAATAATGAAAAGCGCCATACCGAGCAAAGGTTTTTGGAAGCATTTTTTGATACAACGCCTTCGGAAGATACCGGATATAAGGCATTTGACTACGATAAGGCATGTGCGATGGTTTTGTTTTTTGCAAATAAAAACACTAACCTTCTGAAGACTAAGCTTATGAAATTGCTTAATTATTCAGATATGATTTTTTATAAGGAAAACGGCGTATCGATATCGGGAATGAAATATGCGCACTTACCATATGGACCGGTTCCCGTTAATTTTGATATTTTGCTTGGGACAATGGAGGCGGATCATATTGCGCGAATTGAGGTTATATATGATAATGGGTATGAGAGGCATCAGGTAATTCCGGAAGGCGATGTGCCAATTAATGCACTATCGGAGGCTGAATTGGCAGTACTGGATAGAATATATAAAAAGTTTGAAAATTACGGATCTGCGGAGATATCCAATTATTCTCATAAGGAAAAGGGTTACATTAGAACCAAGATAGGAGAAGTTATATCTTATTCATATGCAAAAGATATAGAATTGGATTAGTTAAATGTAATAAATTTGGTTAGATTATTAGTGAGGTTTAATATGGACGAGAGACTCGAATTAATAGAGAAATTAAAGAATGCGAAGGTGGAATACGAATTAACGGAAGAGGAGAGAGCTTTTAAGAATAGATACGAGAAGGAATTAAAAGCGCTTGCCTTGGAGAATACATATGAGAAGATGCTTCCTATCGTGTATAAGCTGGCAAAAGAGTACGTGGGTAAGGGAGAACTTTTACAGGATATCGTGCAGGAAGCGAATCTCTACGTATTGGAGAATATTGAGCGACTTGAAGGCATTATGTCTCGCGAAGAAGGAGACTTTATCAAAGCGCTCGAAGACGATATTGAGCGTATGATTTGCGAATATCTCATGCTTGACGTAACGACTGCTATGGAAAACCGTAAAGTTCTCGATAAATTAAATCAGCTCCTTGAAGCTGTAGAAAGCCTCAAAGAGCAGAATGCTGAATATTCCGTAGAAGACCTCTCGGAATTCCTTGATATTGAAGTTAATGAAATTGAGAACCTGCTTCGTATAGCAGGTGAGATGGAATAAGGAGTAAGGTGTCACTGATTCTTCAGTGTACCTATCGTTACACTTCCTATAATTATCACCGCGCCAACTATCTGTAAGACGGTCAGTGATTCATGCAGGAATACTACTCCCGCAAAGATTGATATTACTGTTGTAAGGTTTGCAACGAGTGTTGCGCTTGTTACAGTTACGTGGTTACTTGCAAAGTTAAGAAGCATAAATGCTACAACGGATGATATAACTGCAAGGTACGCCATACATCCGTAGAAAACCGGATTCTTGAATGCATTCATAACTGCGCTCGGCTCTCTTATGATATCAAACGCAGCAGGAATCGAATACACGATGCTTCCAATCATGAACATCGCGTATGTGCGCTCTAATGGATTATAGTACTTGCCGGCGTCGTGACTAAACACGTAGAACATTGAACCTGATATTACAGCTACGATAAGCAGCGCCAATCCTATGGTTGACGATTTAAGTCCCGATGCACCGATTGTCGTTAAGGCAACGCCTGCTACGGACAGAAGCGCGCAGAAGATTTGTATCTTAAGTATCTTAGCTTTTACAAATATCACATCCGCAAGGATTCCTGCAATCGGAACGAGTGCGATGATGATTCCCGCAAATGACGAGGATGTAAACTTGATTCCGTAGCTTTCTGCGATAAAATATATGCACGGTTGGCAGATGGCAAGCTTAAGGAGCGGTTTTATCGGCTTATCCTTAAGGCTGAACGTAAATAGCGCCTTGTCGCCAAGCAACTTATTAACCAGAACAATTATATTAAGTACGATAAAAGCGATGATGAATCTTATCGCTATCATCTCGGAAGGAGTAACCATTCCGAGTAATAGTTTCGAAAAAAGGAAACTGAATCCAAATATCGTATCTCCGATAATAACCGCGAGAAGACCGAGCTTCGGCTTTCTCGCGGATTCATTATTAATCATATTCATTATTTATTCTTGCACTCCCAGTTCCAGCTGTCACGGCAGCTGTCTTCAAGCGTTTGATGTGTCTCCCAGTTAAGGAGCTTTTTCGCTAGGGCTGCATCTGCATAGAATGCTGCGATATCGCCATCACGACGAGGACCGACCTTGTAGTTGAGCTTGATATTATTGACTCTTTCAAATGTCTTGATAAGTTCAAATACGCTTGTGCCCTTGCCGGAGCCTAAGTTGATAGGCGTCGAGCCTGCGTGGTTAAGCGCATACTTTAATGCGGCAACGTGGCCCTTTGCGAGATCGACTACGTGGATGTAGTCGCGGATGCAGGTTCCGTCCGGTGTATCGTAATCATCGCCGAATACGGTTAAGCATTCTCTAATGCCCTTCGCGGTCTGCGTGATGTAAGGCATTAAGTTATTCGGGATTCCGCTTGGCTTCTCGCCGATAAGTCCCGACGGATGTGCGCCGATTGGGTTAAAGTAGCGAAGTGATACAACGGAAAGCTCCTTATCTGTTGCAGCTACATCATCGAGAATCTTCTCAATCATGAGTTTCGTCGTGCCGTAAGGGCTCGTGCAATCGCCGATTTTCATCGTCTCTACGTAAGGTATAGCGTTAAACGGTCCGTAGACTGTTGCCGACGAGCTGAAGATGAATCTCTTCACGTTGTGCTCTTTCATTGATTCGAGTAATGTTAACGTTGCGTCGATATTGTTTCTATAGTACATAAGCGGTTTCTGAACCGATTCGCCGACTGCCTTGTAGCCTGCGAAGTGGATAACCGCATCGATATTTTCCTTATCTAAAAGCGCATCAACGGCACTTTTATCGCAGACGTCGATTTCGTAGAAGGTTACGCTTTTACCTGTAATCTCTTCGATGCGGTCGATAACCGACTTCTCTGCGTTATATAAGTTATCTGCGATAACAACTTCAAATCCTTCGTTAAGAAGTTCAACCGCCGTATGCGATCCGATATAGCCGGCGCCGCCGGAAAGAAGTATTCTGCTCATATTTAATCCTCCTAATTTAAATCAGTTTTCTGGGGATCCCGCGGATTCCTTAGGAATCCCCGTGACATTATGAAGTATATTCTTGGCAAGGTCGATAAATTCCTGCGCTGCTCGCGGTAGGTACCTGTCCTTATTATATGCAATCGCTAAGTGCTCGGTTGTTGCCGAGGAACCAAGCGGATAATAATCCATCTCCTCATCTGTACCCATGGCTGCGGAAAGTGTCGTTTCGCCTCGAAGGAACATCTCCGGGTATACCGCGATGCCAAGGCCTTTTCTTGCAAGCGCGAAAGCCGTCTGGATATTCGCCGACTCGCAGAAGACGTGAGGTACAATCTGGTGCTTTTTGAAATAGGAATCGACGATGGTTCTTATTCTGTCGCCCTTCTTTAATAGTATGAAAGGCTGATTCTTGAATGCGGTTATGTCAACCGCTTCCGAGAACTCCTCGCGCTTACGTTGGCATTCGTCACCAAAAAGCTGTTCCATTATGGATACCGGAACCGCAAGGAAAATTCGGTCCGTTGATAGTTCGGTTACTGCGGCTGAAGGTGAGAAGAAAGGCGAGAAACCTAAGATCAGGTCAACTGCGCCGTGCTGAAGCATATCTTCTAAGTTAACCGCGTTTGCTTCTTCTATTCTAATATTGACGTTCGGGTGATTCGCCCTGAATGCAGGCAGAAGTAATGGTAAAAGCGCCTGACCTCTGGTGTATGTTATTCCGATTGTAAGCTCGCCTTTGATATCGCCGGATAAGTCTTTTACTTCATTTAAGAATTGACTGTGGATGTCCAGGATTTGTCCGCTTGTCTCGACGAGTCTTGCTCCGGCGTATGTAAGTGACAAGCCCGGGCTTCGTTCGAATAACTGAGTTCCGATTTCGTCTTCCAGTTTCGTTATGTGGTTTGACAATGCTTGCTGTGAGATATGCAGGCGATTCGCGGCCCTTGTGATATTCATCTCTTCAGCTACCACAAGAAAATAATTTAGGTTGGTAAAATTCATGAATAATCCCATCCAAATGAAATTTGTTAATTATTGGTGGCTAAAAAGTTAAGTAATTGTCAATGCTTGCGGTCGATTGTTAGCCATATAATTATACTACTACCATATGAAGAGAAGGTCAAGTAGCCACAACTTTTTTGTTGTGGAAAAACCATATAAAAAAGTGTTTTTAACATTTGAGTACTGATGATACTATAATATGTGGTGTTTATGGACGTAATTCTACACGTTTCAAAGAAAAAGGTAGGTATTTAATATGGCACAGAAAAAATTAGTGTTAAATTCTGCTTGGTGCAAGGGTTGCGGAATCTGCGCAGCATTCTGTCCAAAGCAGGTACTCGCTTTGTCGGACGAGAAAGTGACAATCGCTAATGAAGATGCGTGCATCTTCTGTGGTCAGTGCGAGCAGAGATGCCCTGACTATGCAATTTATATTGAAGATAAAGAGGAGGTAGGTAATCAATGGGTAAGACCGTTTTAATGCAGGGTAATGAAGCCGTTGTAGAAGGCGCAATCGCTGCAGGTATGCGCTTTTATGCAGGTTATCCTATTACTCCTTCAACAGAGATAGCTGAGCAGTCAGCAGTCAGACTTCCGCAGGTTGGCGGTAAGTTCATTCAGATGGAAGATGAGATTTCATCAATGGCAGCAACAATTGGTGCATCTGCAGCAGGTGTTAAGGCCATGACAGCATCTTCCGGCCCGGGCTTTTCTTTAAAGCAGGAGAACTTGGGTTATGCATGTATTACAGAGATTCCTTGTGTTGTTGTAGACGTACAGAGATCCGGACCTTCAACAGGTCTTCCTACAAGCCCTTCACAGGCTGATGTAATGCAGGCTAAGTGGGGAACTCACGGTGATCATCCGGTTATCGCACTTTCCCCGTCATCTGTTCGCGAGACATATGACTTAATTATCAGAGCTTTTAACTTATCAGAGAAATATCGTACTCCGGTTATCTTCCTTATGGATGAAATCGTTGGACATTTAAGAGAAGGTATCGAGATACCGGATCCTAAGGATCTTGAGATTATCAATCGTCCTGTTAAGAAGTTCGCTAAGCAGAACGGACTTCCTTATCACGTAGAGGAAGGCGAGTGGGTTCCTACCATGCTTCCTTTCGGACAGGGACAGAGATACCACATTACAGGTCTTGCTCATGGTGAGTCAGGATTCCCGACCAATGATAATGCGACAGCAGGTAAGCTTGTTCGTCGTCTTATCGACAAGGTTGAGAAGAATTACGATGACATCGTTCAGTGCGAAGAAGTTATGTGCGATGATGCAGACGTAGTCGTAGTATGCTTCGGCGGTACCGCAAGAGCAGCTCAGTCAGCTATCGAGCAGGCAAGAGAAAAAGGAATTAAGGCCGGCATGTTCCGCCCTATTACAGTATGGCCGTTCCCGGGCAGAGAGCTCGAGAAGTTATCCAAGAAGGTTAAGAAGATTGTTGTTGCAGAGCACAATGATGGACAGATCTTACTTGAGGTACAGAGGGTCGTTAAGAACAATTGTAAGGTTGATTTCGTTGGAAAGATTGACGGTTCCGTTCTTACACCGCCTGTAATCCTTTCCAAGATCGAGGAGGAATAGTAATGGCAAGTGAATTAATAGATAAATATATGCGACCTGAGCACCTTCCTCATATCTGGTGTCCGGGATGTGGTAACGGAATTATCATGCGTGATGTTGCGCAGGCTATCGAGAATCTTGGTCTTGACCATGATAAGGTAGTAATCGTATCCGGTATCGGATGCTCATCACGTGCCGCAGGTTATATGGATTTCAACACAATTCATACGACACACGGACGTGCAATCGCTTTTGCTACAGGTATTAAGCTTGCTAACCCTGAGCTTAACGTAATCGTACTTGCAGGTGACGGAGATATCTCCGCTATCGGTGGTAACCATCTTATCCACGCTGCAAGACGTAACATCGGAATTACTGTTGTTGTATTTAACAATAACATTTACGGTATGACAGGTGGTCAGTATTCACCGACAACTCCTCGTGGAGAGAAGGGTACTACAGCTCCTTACGGTAACATTGACCGTTCATTCGATATCGCAGGTCTTGCTTATGGTGCAGGTGCATCATTCGCAGCTCGTGGTTCGGCATACCATGTACAGCAGACAATTTCTTATATCCAGCAGGGTATCTCTCACAAGGGATTCTCCATCATCGATGTAGCAGCTATCTGCCCTACATACTATGGACGTAAGAATAAGAAGGGTAGCGCCGTTGACATGATGAAGTATCAGCGTGACAACGCCGTTATGCAGGATAAGGCAGTTACAATGACTGCAGAAGAATTAAAAGGCAAGGTTATAATCGGAGTTCTTGCTCAGGTTAACTACCCTGAATTCACTAAAGAATACCAGAAGATCATCGATCGTCTCGGAAGGGAGGCTGAAGAACGTGAGCGCAAGTAAGAAAACTGAAGTTAAAGAAGTTAAGAAGACTGCAACCAAGGCTCCGGCTAAGACAACTGCAACTAAGGCAGAGAGAACCAAGATGGAGATTCGTCTTACAGGTTCCGGCGGACAGGGTGTTATCCTTGCAACCATCATCCTTGCAGAAGCAGGAGTAGAAGCAGGTAAGTTTGTAGCACAGTCACAGGCTTATGGTCCTGAAGCAAGAGGAGGTTCTTGTAAGGCTGAGGTAATCATCGACGAGAAGCCGATTGGATTCACCAAAGTTGAGAAGCCTACATTCTTCATGGCACTTACACAGAAGGCACTTGACCAGTATGCACCGGGCTTAAGCAAGCATTGTATCGTATTACTCGATTCATCACTTGAGACACCTGAATGCTTACTTGCAAATAAGGTATACAAGGCTCCAATCTTAGAGAGCGCAATTAAGGAAGTTGGTAAGGCAATGACAGCTAACATCGTAGCAGTCGGCGCAATCAATGCAATCCTTAACCTTGTATCCGATGAAGACCTTCATACAGCAGTAATGTCACACGTTCCGAAGGGAACAGAAGAGCTTAACGAGAAGGCTCTTAAGGTAGGTATGAAACTTATTAAAAAGTAATTAAGACTGCGGCGGCATTTGCCGCCGCATTTTTAAATGCACCAAGGGACGGTTCTTTGGTGAGATATGCAGATAGGTGGCACGCAGTGGCGGAACCTGTCTGCCACGACGCACGCGCCATAGGCGCATTGCATGTGCGTCTTCCACATTAAAAGGAGATTAATATGTACGAAGATCGTATTAAGAATAGTGCCTTACAGGGCAAGATTATGTCAGCGTCCGACGCAGCATCTCTTATAAAAGAGAATATGAAGCTTGGTTTCTCGGGCTTTACATCCGCAGGATATGCTAAGCTTATTCCTACTGAGATTGCAAAGCAGGGTACAGCCAAGAATTTGACAGTTATATCCGGTGCATCAACCGGTGCAGAGCTTGACGGCGAGCTTGCAAAGGCAGGTCTTATGGGCCGCCGCCATCCGTTCCAGTCCAATAAGGACAGCCGTAACTCCATCAATGCAGGTACTACCGAGTATGCGGATTATCATCTCGGCATGCTTCCAAGATACCTTCGTCAGGATATTTTCGGAGACCTTGACTACGCAATCGTAGAGTGCTGCATGATTCTTGAGGATGGTTCACTTGTACCAACATTAACAGTAGGTGCAACCAATGCAATCGTAGAGAAGTCCAAGAAAGTTCTTGTAGAACTTAATACATCCGTGCCGACAGGCGTATACGGAATGCATGATATATTTAATCCGGATCTTGGCGAACCGATTCCGCTTACTTCGTCAGATCAGAGAATCGGCGAGAAGTTTATCAAGTGCACACCTGATAAAATCGCCGGCATTGTAATTAACGAAAATCGTGGGGAGTGCCCGAAGTTTAAGCCTGTTGATGAAGTTTCACAGAAAATCGCAGACCACATTATCGAGTTTTTAAGAGCTGAAGTTAAGAAGGGCCATTTACCTGAGAACTTGTATCCTTTGCAGTCCGGTGTAGGTGCCGTTGCAAATGCGGTTCTTGCAGGACTTTCGGATGCGGGATTAAAGCATCTTTCAATGTATACCGAGGTTGTACAGGATTCTGCCGTAGACCTTCTCTATGACGGTATTATGGATACGCTTTC
The DNA here is from genome assembly GCA_017615375.1 of Lachnospiraceae bacterium. Classification (GTDB taxonomy): domain Bacteria; phylum Bacillota; class Clostridia; order Lachnospirales; family Lachnospiraceae; genus XBB1006. The sequence continues at coordinate 9,839 of JAGAAH010000090.1, forward strand.
AACAACCGCAGTTTCCTTATCTGAAGAAGGACTTGCCAAGTTCTATGATCATTTCGATGAAGTAAAGGATAAGATTGTTATTCGTCCGCAGGATATCTCCAATCATCCTGAAGCAATAAGACGTCTTAAGCTTATATCAATGAATACCGCAATCGAGTGCGATATTTACGGTAACGTTAACTCGACACATATCTCGGGTTCCAAGATGATGAATGGTATCGGTGGTTCGGGCGATTTTGCAAGAAACGCGGGAATCTCGATTTTCATGACACCGTCTGTTGCGAAAGACGGCGCAATCTCGTCAATCGTTCCGTTCTGCTCACATGTAGATTCGACAGAACATGACGTATGTGTAATCGTAACCGAGCAGGGACTTGCAGACCTTCGTGGCCTTAGCCCGAAGGAGCGCGCAAAGCTCATTATCGAGAAGTGTGCTCATCCTGATTACAAGGACGAGCTTATGGAGTACTTCAATCATGCGTGTGAGGTAGCACCGGCAAATCATACACCGCATGATCTCGAGCATTGCTTCGATATGCATACGAGATTCATTAAGACAGGTACA
>JAGAAH010000091.1 GCA_017615375.1 Lachnospiraceae bacterium
AGATGCAGAAGAAGTCCGATGAATGTATCGAAGCAATGGGTACAACGGAAGAGATGTTTAACGGAATCAATAACAGTATCCAGCAGGTAGGTAATAATGTCGGAACCGTAAGTATAGCACTTGAGAAGCTTAATAGCGGTAAGGAAAATGTCGTTGAGATGTTCTCCGATATTTCAAGCGAAACAGAGGAACTTACAGCATCGAGTCAGAAGATTTCCGATAAGGTTGATGCACAGCATGATGCTATCGAGACAATAGGAAAGGCTATGAACCAGCTTGAGAAAGTAGTAGGAGAGCTTAACGAGATAGTTGACAAGTTCCGATTATAAATAAAGCCCAATAATCTTTTGCACAGGGCGTGGCGGCTTAAATAAAGTCGCTGCGCCCGCTTTTTATGTGAAAAAGCTCGGAAAATTAACACTTTTAGTGGTAAAAAGTCTTGCATTATTCACGAATATTTGTCACAATATTATGTGGGGTTCTTTATTCTATTTTAATTGAGAAAAGAGCCGTTATACGAATATTAATAGAATGCGGGAGGCAAGAAGCATGAGTTTAGTACCTTATGTAGTTGAACAGACAAGCAGGGGCGAGCGCTCTTATGATATTTATTCAAGATTATTAAAGGACAGAATTATATTCCTTGGTGAAGAGGTTAATGAAGCTACGGCAAGTATCGTTGTTGCACAGCTTCTTTTCCTTGAGTCGGAGAATCCTGATAAGGATATTCATCTTTACATCAATTCACCGGGCGGTATGGTTACTGCAGGTATGGCAATCTATGATACAATGCAGTATATTAAGTGCGACGTATCAACCATCTGTATCGGCTTAGCTGCAAGCATGGGCGCTTTTTTACTTGCAGGCGGAGCTAAGGGCAAGAGATTCGCTCTTCCTAATGCAGAGATTATGATTCACCAGCCATCGGGCGGAGCAAGAGGCCAGGCTACGGATATCAAGATTGTTGCAGATAATATTATTAAGACCAAGAAGAAATTAAACGAAATCTTAGCAGCCAATACGGGCAAGCCATTAGAGCAGGTTGAGATTGACACCGAAAGAGATAATTATATGTCTGCTGAAGAAGCTTTGGCATATGGTCTTATAGATGGTGTAATAACCAAGAAGAATTAGTAATTGAGGTATTTATTGAATGTCAGGAAAGAATGAGGATAAGATAAGATGCTCGTTCTGCGGCAAGACGCAGGATCAGACCAGAAGACTTATTGCAGGTCCGAAGGGAGCATATATATGTGATGATTGTATCTCCATATGTGTGGAGATAATGGATGAAGAGCTTTATACGAAGGACTTCGAGAATGATTCTGAAGAAGTAATCGATCTTAAGAAGCCGGAGGAGTTAAAAGCGCTTCTCGATGAATATGTTGTCGGACAGGAAGAAGCCAAGAAGGTATTATCTGTCGGTATCTATAATCATTACAAGAGAATTTTAAGTGAAGAGACGGATGACGACGTAGTAATCCAGAAGAGTAATATATTGTTACTTGGACCTACGGGTTCCGGTAAGACATATCTTGCGCAGACGATGGCTAAGCTTCTTAACGTGCCGTTTGCCATTGCAGATGCTACATCTTTAACAGAGGCGGGATATGTAGGTGAAGATGTCGAGAATATCCTTCTTAAGCTTATTCAGGCGGCAGACTATGATGTAGAGCGTGCACAACACGGAATAGTATATATCGACGAGATTGATAAGATAACAAAGAAGACCGAGAATGTCTCCATAACAAGAGATGTATCGGGCGAAGGCGTGCAGCAGGCACTTCTTAAGATTCTGGAAGGTACCGTTGCATCGGTTCCGCCGCAGGGTGGTCGTAAGCATCCGCAGCAGGAGATGATAAGAATCGATACAACCAATATTCTTTTCATCTGCGGAGGAGCTTTTGACGGACTCGAGAAGATAATCGAGACAAGAATGGATGAGCATTCTATGGGATTTAATGCGAAGGTCTTATCCAAGAAAGAAAGAGATGCAATGGATATATTTGCGGACCTTCAGCCACAGGATCTTATCAAGTATGGTTTAATTCCTGAATTTGTCGGCAGATTACCGCTTACGGTATCTTTGCAGGGACTTGATGAGGATGCTTTGGTAAGGATATTAACCGAGCCTAAGAATGCACTTACGCGTCAGTATCAGAAGTTATTTGCAATAGACGGTGTTAAGCTTGAATTTGAGAGAGAGGCACTTATCGAAGTTGCAAAGAGAACAATGGAGCGTAAGACAGGTGCGAGAGGACTTCGTGCCATCTTAGAGAAAGCGATGCTTGATGTTATGTATACGTTACCATCGGAGTCTAATGTAAAAAGATGCGTAATTACACGTGATACGATTGATACGGGCAAAGCCAAATTGGAACATAAGGCAAAGAAAAGCGCATAATGCACTATAAGGAGTAGTAGCTTTGAGTGATAATAAAATTCTATTCCCCACAGTCACACTGCGGGGAATAACAATATTACCGGGTGTGGTGGCACACTTCGATGTAGTAAGAGAAGAAGCAATTAATGCGATTAATATCGCGATGATGGGTAACCAGCAGGTATTTCTTGTAACTCAGAAGGATTTTTTTGCAGATAACAATGAGTTACAGGATTTATTTGGCGTGGGCGTAATCGCAATCATTAAACAGATTGTTAAATTACAAAACGGTTCTATAAGAGTTCTTGTTGAGGGAAAAGAGCGTGCCAAGCTTCTTGAGATTAAGAATATCAAGAATTACATGGCCGCTAGTCTCGAGCTTTTACCATCGTTTACAACGGAAAATCTCGACAGCGAGAAGATTGACGGGATGGTTAGAACCATAAGAGAGTCATTTACCAATTATGCCGGGGTTAACAGAAAGATAGGAAA
>JAGAAH010000092.1 GCA_017615375.1 Lachnospiraceae bacterium
ATACGGATTACCGTGACGGAAGCGTCGGATTTGATTTCAATCCGACAACCAATATCTAGCGGCAGTTTGTGTTACAGGAGGAGAAAGTATGGCAATCAGAACGGTAAGAATTTTAGGGGACGACATATTAACAAAGAAATGTCGCGAGATAACGGAGGTAACTCCGAGAATAAGAGAGCTTGCGACAGATATGCTTGATACCATGTATGAAGCTAACGGAGTAGGTCTTGCAGGTCCTCAGGTAGGAATATTAAAGAGAATAGTGGTAATCGACGTAGGTGAAGGCCCGATGGTTCTCATTAATCCGGTGATTATATCAAGTGACGGCGAGCAGACAGGTGAAGAGGGATGTTTAAGTTATCCGGGCAAGTCGGGTATAGTTACAAGACCTAATCATGTAATTGCCAAAGCGTATGACCTTGATATGAAGGAATACACGATTGAAGGCGAGGGTTTGCTTGCCAGATGTATCTGTCATGAACTCGATCATCTTGACGGTCATATGTATGTAGAGCTTGCCGGTGATACAATTCATGATGTAAATTACGAAACCGAAGAGTAAGAAGGTATATTAAATGAAGATTATATTTATGGGAACACCTGATTTTGCGGCGGGCGCTTTGCAAAAACTGGTTGAATCCCGATACGAGATAGAGTTGGTTGTGACCAAACCTGATTGCTATCGCGGTAAGAATAAAAGCCCTTATTCGGAAGTAAAAGAGGTCGCGTTAGAACATAATCTTCCCGTGTATCAACCCGAGAAGATTAAGGATGCGGAAGCAATAAGCAAGCTATACGAATATAAGCCTGATGTAATTGTTGTTATAGCGTATGGCCAGATGCTTTCAAAAGATATTTTGACGCTTCCGAAATACGGATGCGTAAATGTACACGCATCGCTTCTTCCGAAGTATAGAGGTGCGGCACCGATTCAGTGGGCGGTTCTTAACGGAGACGATATTACCGGTGTTACCACGATGCGCATGGATGAAGGCATGGACACAGGCGATATAATCATGCAAAGCGAAGTTAAGCTTATGCCGAAGGAAACAACGGGAACGTTATTCGACAGGCTTATGTATGAAGGTGCAGACTTACTTCTCAAGACGCTTGACGAATTGGAAGCGGGTACCGCAACTTTCATTAAGCAGGATGAATCGAAAGCAACCAAGACCAAAATGATAAGAAAAGAAATGGGAGTAATTGATTTTACGAGACCTGCAAAGGAGCTTACTTGGTTCATACGTGGTATGACGCCTTGGCCATCGGCTTATACATCATATAACGATAAGAAACTTAAGTTATTTGATGTTGAGTATATAGATTCACTGGATGATATTGAAGCTGTACCGGGCAGAATTGCAAAGGTTACCAAAGATTCCTTCTATGTTGGAACCGGTTCGGGATTCTTGAAAGTACTGTCATTACAGCTTGAAGGAAAACGCCTTATGGATACGGGCGAATTCTTGAGAGGCAACAAATTAGAAGAGGGGGATATTATCAATGCCGGCATTTAATTATTTCGATCCAACATATTTACTCGTAATTATAGGTGCGGTTATCTGCCTTATAGCACAAGCAAGAGTAAAATCAACATTTAATAAGTATTCAAAAGTCCTTTCCAAGACGGGCATGACAGGTGCTGAGGCAGCCGCAAGAATGCTTCACAATGCAGGACTTAGCAATGTTAAGATAGCTCCGGTATCGGGCTCTTTATCAGATCATTACGACCCGAGAAATAAGACAGTATATCTTTCGGAGACAGTATATGGTAAGGATTCCGTTGCTGCAGTTGGCGTAGCTTGCCACGAGTGCGGTCACGCAATTCAGGACGCGGAGAATTACGGCTTTATGCGTTTTAGATCTAATCTTGTTCCGGTAGCCAACATAGGTTCAACACTTGCATGGCCGTTAATTATTATCGGTGTGGCTATTGGCGGAATGAGCCAGATGGGCGGAATCGGATATTATGCAATTCAGATTGGTATTATCCTTTTCTCAGCTGCAGTGCTTTTCCAGCTTGTAACACTTCCTGTAGAGTTTAATGCATCGGACAGAGCGTTGAAAGCAATAGAAAAATACGGAATATTGAGTGATGATGAGAAGAAATTGACATATAAGGTTTTAAGAGCTGCTGCTTTAACGTATGTTGCAGCTGCCGCATCCGCTATATTACAGTTATTGAGACTCATCATACTTTTTGGAGGAAAACGTCGTGACTAATGAGGTTTCGTTGCGCGAGATAGTCCTTGAGATGCTTCTTATGGTAACTAAAGAGGGTAAAAGCTCTCACATCGTGGTAAACGATGTGCTGTCGAAGTATGCTTATCTTCCTAAGAACGAGAGAAGTTTTATCAAGAGATTATTCATGGGTACGCTTGAGGATATGTATGAGCTTGATTATGTTATCAATAAGATATCAAGTACACGTACCAATAAGATGAAGCCGATTATTCTTAATTTATTAAGAATGGCCACATATCAGATTTTATATATGGACAGCGTACCGGATAATGCAGCGGTTAATGAAGCGGTTAACCTTGCGGGAAAGCGAGGTTTTAAGAACTTAAAAGGCTTTATGAACGGTGTGTTGCGTAACATCATTAGAAAAAAAAATGAAATTGAGTATCCTTCAAAAGATAAGTTTGAAGACTATATGGAGGTTAAATACTCTGTCCCGAGAGAGCTTGTGGGTATATTAAAAGCTGATTACAGCGAAGATGAGATAGAAAGTATAGGAATCGCATCAAAGGTAGAGCGTAATGTTGTAATTAGAGTTAATACCGCTAAGATTTCTACTGAAGACTGCATAGAGAAATTAAAGAAAGCAGGAGTCAAGGTAGAACAGAGTGAGAAATTTAAAGAAGCTTTAATTATAACCGGCTACGATACGATAGAATCTCTTCCGGGTTATGCCGAAGGAGAATTCTATGTACAGGATATATCTTCGATGGAAGCCATTAATGCAATCGGTCTTGAAAAAGGCGCCAACGTAGTTGACGTATGTGCGGCACCGGGCGGTAAGTCGATTATGGCAGCTATTCTTATGGGAAATGAAGGAAGTATAGTTGCAAGGGATATATCCGAATCAAAGGTAGAAAGAATCAAGGAAAATGTCGACAGAGTAGGTCTTGATATCATTAAGCCCGAGGTATGCGATGCACTTATTGAGGATAAGTCCATGATTAATAAGATGGATGTCGTTATTGCAGATCTACCTTGTTCGGGAATAGGAGTAATAGCCAAAAAACCGGATATAAAATATAATGTAAATTTAAAAGAAGTATCGGAATTATCTCTTTTACAGGAAAATATTCTCGATACGGTGTCAAAATACGTTAAGAACGGCGGGAAATTGCTGTTCTCAACTTGTACGATTACAAAGGCGGAAAATGTGAAAAACAGAGAGAAGTTTTTGAGTAAGCATTCCGATTTTGAGCTTTTGGAAGAAAAACAGATTCTGCCTAATGAAATACAGGATGGATTTTACTACGCAGTGATGAGACGCGTGTAATACTATAATTAATTATGGATTTAACATCTTACACTAAAGAAGAACTGGAAAATTTAATAGTGGAAGAGCTTGGTGACAAGAAGTTTCGAGCAGGGCAAGTGTACGAATGGATTCACAAGAAGCATGTGACATCTTATGATGAAATGCATAATGTTCCGAAAGCTCTTAAAGAGAAGCTTGAGTGTGTTGTACCGATGAATTCTCCTGAAATAATAACTTTTCAGGAGTCTAAGATAGACGGTACGAGGAAATATCTTTATAAGCTTTACGATAATCAGGTTATCGAATCCGTATTTATGCGTTATAAGCATGGTAATTCCGTATGCATATCTTCGCAGGTCGGATGCAGGATGGGCTGCAGATTCTGCGCATCTACGCTTGATGGTCTTGTAAGAAACTTAACAGCCGGCGAAATGCTTATGCAGGTGTACGGAATAGAGCGTCATACCGGGGAACGAGTTTCGAATGTTGTTGTAATGGGAACGGGAGAACCGCTTGATAATTACGATAATCTGGTTAAGTTTGTAAAAATGCTTTCCGATGAAGACGGTACCAACATAAGCCAGCGTAATATAACAGTATCTACCTGCGGATTGGTTCCTAAGATTGATGAACTTGCCGATGAAGATTTACAGATAACGCTTGCGCTTTCTTTACATGCATCCAATCAGGAGAAGAGAGAAAGCCTAATGCCTATTGCAAAGAAATATGATATTCACGAGGCGGTTGATGCTTGCAGAAGGTATTTTGACAAGACGGGAAGACGTATTTCTTTTGAATATAGTTTGGTAAGCGGTAGAAATGATACCGCGGAAGATGCCGCAGAACTTTCAAAGCTTATAAAAGGAATTAATTGTCATGTTAATCTTATTCCGGTCAACCCGATAAAAGAGCGTGATTACGAGGCTCCTGACAGGGCTGCGGTCATTGATTTTAAAGAAAGACTTGAAAAAAATGGTATAAATGTTACTATTAGAAGGGAAATGGGCAGAGATATTGACGGTGCCTGTGGACAACTTAGAAAGAAATATATGAGTAAAGTAGGTGAGGAAGATGAAGACTCACGCACTGACGGATAAGGGATTGGAGAGACAGGAGAACCAGGATTGTTATTACACATCCGAGCTCCCGGTCGGAAATCTTCCGAATCTGTTCATTGTTGCGGATGGCATGGGTGGCCATGCGGGCGGAAAGCTTGCATCGGAAACAGCCATGAAGAGCTTTGTTAAATCTGTTCAGAAGTCAACTTTGGAAGATCCTGATGAGATTCTTACAAATGCTGTTAAAAAAGCTAACGATGATGTAATTAAAAAAGCAAAAAAGGTAGAGCTTGAGGGTATGGGAACTACTCTTGTGGCTGCTACTATTATAGATGGTGAGTTGCATGTGGCCAATGTAGGTGATAGCAGGTTATACCTTATTACTGCAGCCGAGGTTAAGCAGATTACAAAGGACCATTCGCTTGTTGAGGAGATGGTTCGAATGGGTGAGCTTGAACCTTCCAAGGCAAGGACACATGAAAAGAAGAACGTTATAACCAGGGCCATCGGTGTAGCCGATGAGGTTAAGGCGGATATCTTTAAGGTTAAGCTTAAGGAAGAACAGACGATTCTTCTTTGTACAGACGGACTTACCAATATGGTAACTGATGATTCGATAAGGAAAGTGATTGTAAGCCAGCGCGATGTTATCGAGAAGGCTGAGACGCTTATCATTGAAGCGAACAAGAATGGTGGAAAGGATAATATTACGGTTGTTGTTATTGAGCCGTAATTGGGTATATAGATGTTAGAAGCTGGAACGATGTTAGCGGGTCGTTATAAGATTCTTAATAAAATAGGCGCCGGCGGAATGTCGGATGTATATAAGGCAATAGATACGCTTATAGAGCGTGATGTTGCAATCAAGGTTCTTAAGCCTGAATATAGCGAGGATGTTAATTTCCTTACCAAATTCCATACAGAAGCTAAGGCTGCGGGAGTTTTGCAGAATCCTAATATTGTTAACGTATATGATGTAGGTTCTGAGAATAAGCTCCATTATATAGTTATGGAATATGTCGAGGGAATTACTCTTAAGACTTATATCGAGAAGTGTGAGAGAATTTCCGTTAAGGAATCTCTTGCAATTGCAATTCAGGTTGCCAATGGTATAAGAGCAGCACATAATAAGGGAATTATCCATAGAGACATTAAGCCTCAGAATATTATGGTATCTATCGACGGTAAGGCTAAGGTTACCGATTTCGGTATCGCAAGAGCCACAACAAGCAATACCATAAGTTCCGATGTTATGGGTTCGGTACATTATACTTCACCTGAACAGGCAAGAAACGGATTTGTAGATGCAAAGTCAGATATATATTCGTTTGGTATAGTAATGTATGAAATGGTTACGGGAAGAGTACCGTTTGACGGCGATTCTGCAGTATCCGTTGCATTACAGCATCTTCAGGAGGAAATTATCCGTCCGTCTGCTTATGTGGATGACCTTCCTATAAGTCTTGAGAAGATTATTTTAAAGTGTACTCAGAAGAGTCCTGACAGAAGATATCACAGTATGGATGAACTTCTCGAGGATTTAAAGCGTGCAGCCAAGAATCCTGATGAGGATTTCGTAGTTATAGATCCGGCTCCTGCAGTAAGCAATGTAACCCGTGTTATAAGCAAGGAAGAAGTTGACAAGATTAACGAGATTGCAGGAACGACGGAAGATACGGTAAGTGCTCCTAAGGCAAAGGATATGCGTAAAGTTTTCGATGATGACGACGATGACGATGATGACAGTAAGCCGCTTCTTAGCCCTAAGTGGGAGAAGATTGTTACAATTGGAGGCATTGCTGTTGCTGCAGCACTTATAATCCTTATCATTCTTATAGTCGGAACGATTATGGATTGGTTCTCCGTAAGCAAGGGACCGGGTAAGAATGACCCTAATCCTGTTGTTGATGATGCAGACAAGATTGAGATGATTAATATCGTCGGATTTACATTTGACGAAGCACAGCGTCTCTTAAATGAAATGGGCCTCGGAATTCAGATTACTGCGGCAGAGACATCCGAAGAATATGAAGAAGGCCAGATTATGAGCCAGAGCGTAGAAAAGGGCGAGATGGTAGAAAAGAATACGACAATTAAGGTTGTTGTATGTGCAGGTACGGAAGGCTTCCAGCTTCCTAAGGTTTCCAATCTTATGCAGGAAGAAGCTACGAAGTTACTTATGTCATCCCCTTATTATCTTGTTGTATCGGTTACTTACGAGTACAGTAGTACCGTTGAGGCAATGAGAGTTATATCCGTTAACCCACGTGAGGGTTCTACGGTTCATTCGGGTGATTCGATTACTCTTGTAATAAGCAGAGGACCTGAATCGGTTGAGGTACCTGATGTTACCAATATGACTGAATCTGAAGCAAGAGCAGCATTGACTGCAGCAGGTTTCTCAGTTACGGTTACTTCGGAATACAGTGACCAGGTTGAAGCAGGACGTGTTATTTCTCAGTCGATTGCAGGTGGCAAGACAGCAGCACCGGCATCAACGATTAAGATAATTGTATCTTTGGGACCTGAAAGCCATCTTTACAAGTACAAGGGAAGTTTATCCGCAGCACAGGATATAATAAAGGATGGATATACATATCATGCTGTTAAAGCATATATAGAGATTTATTCGGGAGACGACCTTGTATTTGCCGAAGAGATAACTTCATTCCCGTATGAGATAGATCTTAGCGATCTTCCTGAAGAGCTTGGTACAGTTAAGATTGTATGGGTATATGCAAATGAGTCCAATTCAAGTGATACGTTCATACAGGAAGAGCAGAGAAGTATAACTTTTAGCGCACAATAAACTATATGCAGGGAAAGATAATTAAAGGAATTGCCGGATTCTACTACGTTCACGTAGCGGAATCCGGTATCTATGAATGTAAGGCGAAAGGTATCTTTCGCAAGAATAATGAGAAGCCTATTGTAGGAGATGACTGTATTATAGAGGTTATCTCCGAAGAGGAAAAAACAGGAAACATCAGTGAGCTTTTACCGCGAAGAAACGAGCTTTTACGCCCAACGGTTTCTAACGTGGATCAGGCACTGGTGGTTTTTGCTTGTAAAAGTCCCGATATTAACTATAATTTATTGGACCGTTTCCTCATAAGAATGCAGATGGAAGGCATTCCTACCATTATAGTATTTAATAAGGTTGACCTTGTATCGGATGAGGAAAAAGCTTATATCGCAGAAGTATACGAAAGAGCCGGCAATAAGATATTGTTCACGTCGACAAAGAGCCAAGAAGGAATTGAAGAGCTTAAAGAAATCTTAAGAAATAAGACTTCGACGGTCGCAGGTCCTTCGGGTGTCGGAAAGTCGTCAATAGTTAACCTTCTTCAAAGCAATGTATATATGGAGACGGGGTCAATCAGTAATAAAATCGAGCGCGGCAAGCATACGACGAGACATTCGGAGATTATTCCGATTGAGCAATCGACGTATATAGTGGATACGCCCGGATTTTCCACATTATATATAAGCGAGCTCATGGAAGAAGAGCTTAAGAACTTTTATCCTGATTTTGAAGTGGAGAATCGATGCAGATTCGATGGATGTAATCATATAAAAGAGCCTGATTGCGCGGTTAAAGCAGCGGTTGAGAGCGGTTTAATCAATAAAGACAGATATGAGAATTACGTTCTTCTTTTCGAAGAATTAAAGAATACAAAGAGATATTAAGGAGTATGGGATGAAGAATTATCTTGCGCCGTCGATTCTGTCGGCAGATTTTGCAAATCTTGGTGAGGATATTAAGAAGGTAGCGGATGCCGGAGCCGAGTACATTCATATCGATGTAATGGATGGAATGTTCGTACCGAGCATTTCTTTCGGAATGCCGGTAATTAAGAAAATACGTCCGGTAACTGATAAGGTATTTGACGTGCATCTTATGATTGAAGAACCGGACAGATACGTGGAAGAGTTCGCTAAGTGCGGTGCAGACATAATAACGGTTCATGTGGAAGCATGCAAGCATCTTGACAGAACAATCGAGCATATTAAGGCTGCAGGCTGTAAAGCTGCAGTTGCACTTAATCCTGCAACACCGCTTGAGACTATCAAGTATATCTTAACCAAAGTTGATATGGTTCTTCTTATGTCGGTTAACCCGGGATTTGGCGGACAGAGTTATATTCCTTACGTAACCGGTAAGATAAGAGAATTAAGAAAGATTATCGATGAGGCTAAGCTTCCTATCGATATCGAGGTTGACGGCGGAGCAAGCCTTAATAACGTAGATGAATTATTAGAGGCGGGAGCAAATGTAATCGTTGCGGGTTCTGCGGTATTCAAAGGTGATGCGGCAGAGAATGTCAAGCTTTTCATGGAGCATTTAAGATAATGAGAATTGCGGTTGTTACCGGCGGACATATTGAATATGATTATGTAAGAAAAGAACTTGAAACGCGAGAATTCGACGCTATAATTGCGTGCGACAGCGGTTGCAGGTTCTTTCTTGATGAGAAGATTAATTTTGATTATGCGGTCGGAGATTTCGATTCAATCGATAAGAAGCACTATGAGCTGCTTATGGGTGAATATGCCGATAAGGTGACAAAATATCCTTCGGAAAAGGATTACACCGATACGGAAATTGCCGTAAATCTCGCCATGGATTTAATCGATAAGGATAAAAGCACAACACTTGAAAATTCCGAGATTATCTTGTATGGCGCGACCGGAACGAGAATCGATCATATACTTGGCAATATAGAGCTTTTATATAAGCCGACTGTAAGCGGAGTCAGAATTGCAATAACGGATAGCCATAACAGAATCGAGCTTATAAAGGATAGAAGAGTTATTGCACGCGAAGCGGGATACCCGTTCTTTTCAATCGTGCCGTACGGTGTAAGCGAGGTAACGGTAAGCGAACACGGTTGTAAATACGAGCTTAGCAATCATAAGCTTGGTAAGGGGGTTACGCTCGGCATAAGTAACGAGGTAACCGCGGATGCTGCCGAGATTAAGGTTACCTGCGGAATGCTTGTGCTGGTAATGTCAAGGGATTGACGAATAATCAGAAATATGGCATTATATATAGGCATATCAAATGCAATTAATTTGTAAGGAGATTAGTATATGAAGAAGAGATTTCTTGCAGTACTTGCAGTACTTGTTGCTGTAATGCTCACAGGATGTATGAGAGTTAACGTAGGCATTGATGTTAAGAGCGACGGTAAGGCTGATATTTCATTGCTTTACGCTATGTCAGATGAGCTTATGAGCTCATTCTCCGATGAGGATGATGATGACGCTGAAAGCGAAAGCGTAGCTTTAAATGCCGAAGAAATTAAGGAGCTTGAAGACGAAGGCTGGGTATACAAAGAGTATAAGGAAGACGGTTATTCGGGATACTTAATTACAAAGCAGGGCGTTGACCTTAAAGAGCTTGCAGATTCATTTAAAGGTGCAGGTTCCGAAACAGGACTTGGAAGCGATGATTTCGTAGTTAAGGAAGAGAATGGTGTCTATACAATAGATTGGAAAGTTCTTGATTCCGAGGATGCAGAAGAATCTTCAGAGTATGCAGAGTACTTCGATCAGTTTAACGGATATAAGAGACTTGTTATTACATTGCCGGAAGGTTCAATTAAGAACAATGCGACAGAAGTATCGCAGGATGGCAAGACACTTACATGGAACCTTCTTAAGAGTAGCGATAGCGCAGCTCACGTAGAATTCAAGCTTCCATCCAATAGTGGCTTACCGATGGTTACGATTATCATTATCGTCGTTGTTGTTCTTGCAATTTTAGTTATAATCATTGCGATTATCCTTGCAAACAAGAACAAGAAGTCCGCAGTTGCTCCGACAGTTGAAGCTGAACCGGAAACAACAGATAATACGGATAATAATTAATCAGTGTATAAAAGCGCCTCTATTTGGGGCGCTTTTTTAAGTAAGGAATTGATATGGATATTAACGAAAAGGTTGAATTCAGTATTCAAAAGAAGTATCACAAGTACCTTTGGACGCCTTTTGCAAGAGCGGTAACGCGGTATGAGCTTATTAAACCCGGCGATAGGATTGCGGTATGCATATCGGGCGGAAAGGATTCAATGCTTATGGCTAAGCTTATGCAGATGTTGCATCGCCACAGCGAAGTTCCGTTTGATGTGGAATATATCGTTATGGATCCCGGATACAGTAAGGAGAATCGCGAGAAAATCGAGCATAATGCATCTCTTCTTCAGATTCCGATTAATATATTTGAGACTCAGATATTTGATATTGCGAATCTGCAGGATAAGTCGCCATGTTACCTTTGCGCGAGAATGAGGAGAGGCGCTCTTTATTCAAAAGCGCAGGAATTGGGATGCAATAAGATTGCACTGGGTCATCATTTCGATGATGTAATCGAGACCACGGTTATGGCGATGTTTTACGGCTCACAGCTTCAGGCAATGCTTCCTAAGCTTCACAGTACTAATTTTGAGGGAATGGAGCTGATACGCCCGCTTTATATGATTAAAGAGGAAAATATCATTCGCTGGTGCAAGTATAACGGCCTTGAATTTATTAGGTGCGCATGTCGTTTTACGGAGAAAAACGCATCAAGCGATGGTGGAGTCGGAGATTCAAAGCGTCTTGAGATTAAAGAGCTTATTAAGACTTTAAAGAAAACCAATCCTGTGATAGATATCAATATCTTCCACAGTCTCCATACGGTAAATATAGATACATTCCCGGGGTATAAAACCAATAACGAAACGCACAGTTATCTTGAAAACTATGACGATTAAGTTAGTAATTCGGGTCACCTAAGGTGGCCCGATTATTTTGTTCATATAAAGTTTGAAAAAGTTCACAAATTTTTAAGAATTCGAACAGCTTTTTTAATTGGAATAAGTGTATAAATATGATAGGATAACATTTGTGTGCGTGCAAAACAGGTGGCTTTGCATTGCGTTAGATAGCAGGCATCGACAGATGCGGAAGTTCTCGCGAAGGGAGAAATTATAATATGTATGACCAGATTAACAATCTAGTATTACGTGCAGACGATATAGTATGGGGCTTGCCGTTAATTATCTTATTATTATCGCTCGGAACATTCTTAACGTTTCGTTTGAAACTGTTACAGGTTTTCCATTTACCTAAGGCATTAAAATATATGCTTAAGGATGAAGAGGGCGGAGAAGGAGAAGTATCGACTTTCGGTGCTTTATGTACGGCACTTTCCGCAACCATCGGTACAGGTAATATCGTAGGTGTTGCTACGGCAGTTGTAGCAGGTGGCCCGGGATCTTTATTCTGGATGATGGTATCCGCATTCCTTGGTATGACTACAAAGTATGCAGAAGGATTGCTTGCTATTAAATATCGTACGGTTGATAAGAAAGGACACGTACTCGGCGGACCTTTCTATTATATAGAGCATGGTCTCGGCAATAAGTGGAAACCGCTTGCAAAGATGTTTGCGTTCTTCGGTATGTTTGCCGGTATCTTCGGAACAGGTACTTTCTCACAGATTTCAGGTATCACTTCAGCTGTAAAGGCTGTATTCGATCCTGAGACAACCAAGGTAGTAAGTTTTCTCGGAAGAGATTATTCAATCTGTGTTCTTATAACAGGTTTTCTTATTACAATTGCGGCAGCAATGGTTATTATCGGCGGTTTAAAGAGAATTTCATCATTCTCCGAAATCGTTATTCCATTCATGGCTATCACATATGTAGTAACTTGTCTTTTGTTACTTATTATTAATGCACCGGCAATTCCGCATGCGTTTTACTTAATATTTAAGGGCGCTTTTAATCCAAGCGCAATTACGGGTGGTGCGATAGGTTCAATTATCGTTGTTGCTCAGAAGGGTATTGCGAGAGGTATATTCTCTAACGAAGCAGGTCTTGGTTCTGCGCCGATCGCAGCAGCAGCAGCTCGTACTCATGAGCCTGTTCGTCAGGGTCTTGTATCTATGACAGGTAACTTCTTTACTATTATCATTTGTACAATGACCGGTCTTTGCATCGTTATTACGGATGCATGGAATATTAAGGGACTTGAAGCGGCAGAGATTACAAGTTATGCGTTTAAGCATGGTTTGCCGTTCCCGGCAGTTGTATCAGCAACTATATTGATGCTTTGCTTATCGTTCTTTGCTTTTACAACCATTACGGGATGGAACTATTATTCAGCCCGTTGTGCTGAGTATCTTTCCAACGGAAACAGAACGTTCGTAAAGGTATTTAACGGATTCTATATAGCAGCGCTTTTTGTTGGACCTTACCTTACCGCAGATTTACTTTGGAACTGCGCAGACGTATTTAACGGTCTTATGGCGTTACCGAACCTTATAGCAATCTTTTTGTTAAGCCCGGTAGTTGTTAGCGAGACGAGATATTACTTCAAGAGACTTGCAGAAAAGTCGGGGAACTAATAAAGGTTAAGTAAAATATGAGATTATAGATTAAAAGAGCCGATTTGATAATCGGCTCTTTTTTGTTGA